>CAKSGP010000180.1 GCA_934454745.1 uncultured Clostridia bacterium | reverse complement strand
TTCACCAGCTCCACGTCGGAGCAAAGTTCGCCTTGCTCCGTTTTTTTGTCAAAAAATCATCTGCCCTCTCCCTTGCTTCTCCTTTTTCACAAAAAGGCACGCTCGGGTCAAATGCTCGCTTATAAATGCGTTCGCAACGTTTCACTGTTGCTACCACCATTTTGCGAGTATGTGCCTACGGCACAGGATATCTAAATTGTTCGGATTTTTGTCTTGTGAGGATATACTTTAAGCAGAGTTGACATACCCCAAAAAATCTGATACAATAAAAGAAATTGAATAAAAAATGTTGAAGTGCAGTAAGGAGTGGTATTTAATGAAATATATTAAACCATTTTCAAAGGATATTGAAGTATCTCAAGTAGCGTTGGGTTGTATGCGAATAAGTGAAATGACTGACTTTGATGCGGATAAATATGTAAATACGGCATTAGAGTACGGATATAACTATTTTGACCACGCTGATATATACGGCGGGGGCAAATGTGAGCAGGTTTTTGGCGGTGTAATAAAAAGAAATCCATCTTTGCGTGATAAACTTGTTATACAAACAAAATGCGGTATCAGAAGCGGAATGTATGATTTTTCAAAAGGGCATATTATACAATCTGTCAATAATTCTCTTAAAAATCTGGCAGTTGAAAAGATAGATGTTCTGTTGCTTCATAGACCGGATTTACTAATGGAGCCGGAAGTGGTTGCTGAGGCCTTTGACGAACTGTACAATAGCGGTAAGGTTGCTGTGTTCGGAGTGTCAAATCATAGCCCTATGCAAATTGAGCTACTTAAAAAATATGTAAAACAAGATATTGTTATAAACCAGTTGCAGTTGAGCGTTACAAATGCACATATGATAAGCAGCGGGGCAAATGTCAATTTAGAAGATAAGGACGGTATTAATTATGACGGATACATCAGAGATTATTGCCGACTGCATAATATTACCATTCAGCCTTGGTCACCTTTGCAGAAAGGATTTATTGAGGGAAGCTTTTTGGGCAATGTTGATTATCCAGAGGTAAACAATGTACTAAAAGAAATGGCCGAAAAATACGGTGTAACAGACACAGGTATGGCGATAGCGTGGCTTTTGCGATTGCCTGATAATATGCAACCCATAGTAGGCAGTACCAATCTGGAAAGAATTAAACAAATATCAGAAGCATCAGATATTATGATTTCAGCAGAGGATTGGTATAAAATCTATCTTGCCGCAGGATACCGCCTGCCGTAAATATTAAAGTTCAGATTGTGCAGGAGGTTACTATTAACGCAATAAGGACATCCCATTAAGTTTTCCACCTTAAAAAAATAAGTCTATTTATTTCCCGAATATAGCCCCTAAAAATGCGGCACAAATAATTCCGCCCCCAAGTGCTAATGTGCGTGTGTGAGGTTCAATACCGTGATTGACAATAGTCGATATTAACAATAAAACAAGGCAAAATGTTACCGCAACAGAGAGTGCGTTCAGAATAATTCTATGCTCGCTTGTACGTGATACTCCTAATGAACCGATAAAGACACCGAGCATGGCGGCAATAAACACGATAATGCTTACCGTCTTTTCACTTAATATGTTGAAGTACACAAGGACTGCACATACAAAAAGAGTAATAGCCGACATACAGACTGCCAATATAGAGCCACGGAAAATTCCTTTAAAATTCATAATAATCATCCTTTAAATTTATATTTATTATAAATCTATGTTTTTGTATTTCTATAAATAACATTTTTTATAAACAACTTGAAATATTTGGCTATATATGGTATAATTAATTTTATCATAAGTGCAAAGCAGCCTATCTGCTTTGCTTCATGCCTATTATATAATAATAAAAATATGTAAAGGATATGACTAATATTTATAATATGGTAAAACTAAGTCCTGCCTTCAAGGATTATATTTGGGGCGGCACAAAGCTTAAAACTGAATTTAATAAAAAATCTGAATTTGAAAAAACTGCAGAGAGTTGGGAGCTATCAACTCATAAAGATGGTGAGAGTACCATTATAACAGGTCCATATACAGGGAAAAAACTCAGCGAGTATATAAATATTTCAAGAGAGGAAATACTTGGCAAGAACGGAAGTGCTTTTGAATTTTTTCCGATTTTGATAAAATTTATAGATGCACACGACAGCCTTTCAATTCAGGTGCATCCTGATGATGAATATGCACTTAAAAATGAGGGTGAGTACGGAAAAACCGAAATGTGGTATATTCTCGATTGCGAGGATGATGCGTTTATTTATTACGGCTTTAAAGAAAAAATAACAAAATCTGAATTTGAAAACCGAATAAAAGAAAATACTTTGCTTGACGTTCTTAATAAAGTACCTGTAAAAAAAGGCGATGTATTTTTCATAAAATCAGGCACTGTTCACGCAATCGGTAAAGGTAATCTTATATGCGAGGTTCAGCAAAATTCTAATACTACATATCGTGTCTATGATTATAACCGTAAGGATAAGGACGGAAACACAAGACCATTACACGTAAAAAAAGCCCTTGATTGTTCAAATCTTACACCGCCTGAAAATAATGATTCAGGAAAGAGCATAAAAACGGACAGCTACGAAAGGGAAACACTTGCAGAGTGTAATTATTTCAAGACTGATAAAATAACAATTACGGATAATGCCAAAATCAGTATAACTCCTGACAGTTTCCATTCAGTTATAGTTATTGACGGCGAAGGACAAGTCGGTGTCGGTGATGAGATATTACCATTTACAAAGGGTGACAGCATCTTTATTCCTGCAGGATATGATGATTTTACAGTTACGGGAAATGCACAAATAATGCTTTCGTATGTTTAATGCAGAAAATGCACTTTTAGGAGTTTAGGCTCTTAAGAGTGCATTTTTTGCGATAAAGCCATTAAAAATAAATTTTCAGTTAATAATTAAGCTTTTTTGTGAAAAAAGATTGAAAAAGCCTTTTAAATGTGATATAATTATAAGATGAGGATATTTAATGGTAAAATAGCTATAAAAACAGAATTTTTCTATGTTATTATATAAAAAGAGGAGGGATAGCAATGTTAAAGAGTATGACCGGCTATGGCAGATGCGAACGAATAATCGGTTCAAAGAAAATAACTGCAGAACTTAAGTCTGTTAATCATAGATTTTCAGATTACAATATAAAAGTACCTCGCCAGTACGGATTTTTAGAGGACAGGATACGTCATTGTGTCAGCGAGTCTGTTTCAAGAGGTAAAATTGATGTATATGTAAGCATTGAAAGCTGTGGCGAAGCGGATAAAACGGTTACGGCAAATAAAGAGCTTGCCTCCAACTATGTTGAAATATTAAGAGATTTGTGTGAAACTTTTTCACTTAAAGATGATATATCTGTATCTACAATAGCATCTTTTGGCGATATATTCCGTGCCGAACCTAAACGTGAGGATGAGGAGGAAATCTGGGAGTCCGTAAAGGAGGTACTTACAGATGCTGTTGGTGCATTTTGTGCAATGCGTTTAAGAGAGGGTGAAAGGATAGAGAGGGATTTAAGAGACAGAATTGCATATATGAAATCTCTTGCTCAAAAAATTGATGAGCGTTCACCTGAAACTGTTGAGGAGTATAGTAACAAGCTTTATCAGAAAATAAAAGAAATCCTCGATGATAGAGAGGTAGACGATGCACGTGTACTTACAGAAGTAG
>CAKSGP010000179.1 GCA_934454745.1 uncultured Clostridia bacterium | reverse complement strand
CGCCAGCTTGCCTCACGCATTACTGCAAACGCTTCGGGAAGCAAATCGTCAAGTGATTCACCCTCAGCGTAACGCTTTTTAAATTCAGACGTTTTTCCTTTCAGTTCGGCATCTGTCAGTTTTTCGATCTCAGGCTCCAAATCCATAACCTTTTTTGCAATAGGTTCAACCTTTTTTAGTTCACGGTCTGAATAGGTACCGAAAACTTTGTCGAATAAATTCATTAATTTCACCTCATATATATAATAAGTAGCGTAAGTCAAGGTTGTATTCTATGATAATAGACACATATAGGTTATTATAACATATTTATTTGCATATTACCACTGTTTTTTTAAAAAAAATCAAATATTTTCCGCGGTTAACAATTTGTTCATAAAAAGTACACTAAAGAAATACAATTTTTCTATTGACAATGGACAAAAAAGTGCTATAATATAGTTAAAGGTCAAAGAAAGTCAAAGTCAAAAAGGAGGTGATACCTGTGGGTATCTCAGATAAAATAGAGGCTTTTATATTAGAGCTTATGAAGCGTGAGGATGATGAATATCTTAAAATTCAGCGAAATGAGCTGGCAGATATTTTCGGGTGTGTTCCTTCCCAGATTAATTACGTAATATCAACACGATTCAGCCCTGAAAGGGGTTATGTAGTCGTGTCACGGCGAGGGGGCGGCGGATGCGTTATGATACGCCGTGTTAATAACGGCAATATCGGAAATGAGTTTTCCGAGAGTGAGGCACACTCGTTAATAAAAAAACTGTTAGAAGAAAGAAAAATAACAAATCGTGAAGCACAGCTTATTAAAACGGCTTCAAGCGATATATCTCTCCGAAATGTGAGTAATAAAGATAAAGTACGGGCAGATATATTAAAGGATATGTTATCAGTAGTATGTGAGGAGGAATTATAATGGATTTATTTTCAGAGCTTTTTGGAATGTTTGATGATTTGGATAATTTGTTTACTTCAACTGCAATTCCAAAGGAGAACAAAGCTTGCCCCGTTTGCGGATTGAGCTGGAGCGATTTTAACAGAACGGGAAAATTCGGGTGCAGTGAATGTTACAATACATTCAGAAACGGTGCGGAACGTGTTTTAAGACAGGTACATTCCTCATCTGAGCACAGCGGTAAAATCCCGTCAAAATCAGGTGTTGAGATTAAAGCAAAACGCAGGCTTGAGGAATTAAAGCGAAGCCTTAAGGAGGCGGTAGCTCGTGAGGCCTATGAAACAGCCGCAAAGCTGCACGCGGAGATTAAAGAAATAGAGGGAGGCGGTATAAAATGATTTGGTACAACGATTTAAATGACGGAATTATACTTTCTACCCGTGTGCGATTAGCACGAAATATAGAAAAGACACCCTTTCCGGCAAGACTTAACAAATCGGATAAAGAGAAGGTTACAAAAGAACTCTCGGAGTCTATTTTAAAAAGCAACTCAACCTTATCAAAGGATTTTACAATGTATAAGCTTTGCGATATGACGCCCATACAAAAAACTGCAATGGCGGAGGAGCATCTTATAAGTCCACAGATGATACAGGATAATGATGGTGCTGTGCTTATAAACAAGGATAAGACAATGAGCATTATGCTTATGGAGGAGGACCATATAAGACTTCAGATTATAAAAGGCGGTTACTGTCTTGATGAGGCATATGATCTTGCCGATAAGGTGGATAACGTGATGGAGGAAACTCTTACTTATGCATATGATGAGAAGTTCGGATACATTACGGCTTGTCCTACAAATGCAGGAACAGGAATGCGTGCCAGTGTTATGATGCATCTCCCGGCACTCGTAATGACGGGAAATATTTCAAGAGTAATGCAGTCGTTTACAGGTATGGGTATTGCAGTTCGCGGACTTTACGGCGAAGGCACAGATGCAGAGGGCGGATTGTATCAGATTTCAAACAGCGTAACTCTCGGTCTTAGCGAAAAGGAAATAATAGAAAAGCTTAAGACTGTTGTATTGAGAATAAGCGATATGGAAAAGCAGGCAAGAGAAATGCTTATGAAAGATCATGAGGATGATTTTAAAGATAAGCTTATGCGTTCCTACGGAATATTAAAATATGCAGTAAAAATCAGTTCAAAGGAAGCAAAAACAATGCTTTCGGAGGTTATGCTTGCGCAGAATATGGGAATAATTAAGTGTGACGGCAAAATGACTCCGCTTGAACTGATAGTTAAAACCGCACCATCAATTATATCAGGTGATGATAAATTATCTCCTGATGAAAGAGATAAAAAAAGAGCAGAATTTATAAAAGGTAATTTGTAATTATGTCATAAACTGTGATAGGAGGGAAAAGATATGTTATTTTCAAACTTTACCGAACGGGCAAGAATTGCTATAAGCGATGCCCACGATACTGCATGTGAGCTTGGACACAGATATATAGGAAGCGAACATATCGTTGCAGGACTTATAAAAGAGGGTTCAGGCGTTGCTGCGAAAATTCTTGAAAAAAATGATATTACCTACGATAAGGTCGTAGAAAAAATCAAAGAACTAACAGGCTCGGCTGAACCGTTTTCAACGGAAACCGAGATTGCTTTGACACCGAGAACAAAGCGTATTTTACAGCTTTCTGCAATAGAGGCAAGAAATATGGGGCATAGCTATATAGGAACGGAGCATATCCTGATGGCTGTATTGCGTGACGGTGAAAGCGTCGGAATAAAAGTCCTGCTGTCTTTGGGACTTAATATAAACGATACTTACGGCGCAATTGTAGGCTCACTTAATGAGGGTATGTCTGATATGCCAAAATCAGGTAATTATGCAGACTCCAATCATTCGTCGGGAAAATCCGATACACCCACGCTTGATGAATACGGCAGAGATCTTACAGCACTTGCAAGGGAAAACAAATTTGATCCTGTAATAGGCAGAAGTAAGGAAATTGAGCGTGTAATGCAGATTATCTCACGTCGTACAAAGAACAATCCTTGTCTTATAGGTGAACCGGGTGTCGGAAAAACGGCGGTTGCTGAAGGACTTGCACAAAAAATTGCATCGGGGGATGTGCCTGAAATGCTCAAATCAAAGCGTCTTGTGTCTATTGATTTGTCGGCTATGCTTGCAGGTGCAAAATACAGAGGTGAGTTTGAGGAACGGTTAAAGAAGGTAATAAATGAGGTTATTGCGGCGGGAAATGTAGTTCTGTTTGTTGACGAATTTCACACTATTGTGGGTGCCGGCAGTGCTGAAGGTTCTCTTGATGCGTCCAATATTCTAAAGCCGTTTTTGGCTCGTGGCGAGTTACAGATTATAGGTGCAACCACCCTTAAGGAGTATAAGAAATACATTGAAAAGGATGCGGCATTAGAGCGTCGTTTTCAGCCTGTAACGGTAGGTGAGCCAACGGTTGAGGAAACAGTTGAAATCTTAAAAGGTATCCGTGATAAGTACGAGGCGCATCACGGCGTAACAATTACTGATGAGGCACTTTTAGCGGCGGCTAAGATGTCACACAGATATATAACTGACAGATTTTTGCCTGATAAGGCCATAGACCTTGTAGACGAGGCATCATCTAAAAAACAGCTGTCCTCACAGATCGCACCCCCTGATTTAAAGAAGAAGGAAAAAGAGCTTGAAAGGCTAAAAAGCGAGCGTGAGGAAGCAGTAAATGCACAGGAATATGAAAAGGCCGCAAAGCTTCGTGATGA
>CAKSGP010000178.1 GCA_934454745.1 uncultured Clostridia bacterium | reverse complement strand
ATCAATATATCTTCCGTTTCCGTAGGTCTGCCGCGAAACTCGTCCCGCGGAATCGTATGCGGTTTCCGAAAGCGTACCGCCTCCGACTGTCACCGCTGTTCTTCTGCCGAAATCATCATAGTTAAAGCCGTAACTATTGCCGCCCGAAGTTATGCTTTTTAACCTGTCGTTTTCGTAGGTATAGCCGACCGTTGTTCCTCCCGAAGAAACCGAAAGAAGCGCGTTATTGTTCGGGTCGTATGTGTATGAAGTGATATTACCCTTAGGGTCGGTTGTGCTTGTAAGGGTTCCCTTCTGCTCGTTATAGCTATAGCTTGTTGCGTTTCCCCGCTGATCGGAAGAGGAAGAAAGAAAGTTTTGGCTTGCGGTATAGGTTGACGATGTAATTATCTTTTCACTATCGGTTTGTTCGATAGGATATAAATACCATTTCTGACTCGCCTTAAAGTTTGACGCGTTGAAGTCCGCCTGTTTTACCGCTTGTGATTGCACAACTTTATCGGGAGTATCGTACTGTCCGTCAAGCGCTTTTGTGTAGTCCGTAGCGCTGATGACAGCTGAAGAAAAAGCCGAAAGAATGATTGCAGCCGACAGAACAAAGGCAAGCAATATTTGTTTGAGTTTGTCTGTCGGCATTTTTACACTCCCCTTGAGGATTTTCGGTTAATACATATTGTCCTTTTTCTTTGCAAACTAATTTGTTTTACAAAGAGATAATTTTAAACTTTAAGAGTATAATAAAAACCAAATAAATTATTATGAAAGTATATGTAACAGTGATATGCAGTTTTATTAATATTATTATTGCTTTATTTTTTAAAACTTTAATAACATTTTTTTCAAATAATGAAAAGGGAAGAAAAACGATAATCATTCCAATCGGTGCCGTTAGCGTGAACATATAATTATCTATTTTTATGCTATATATATTGCTAACGATAATAATAATAAAACTTGCTAAAAGTAAGAGTACATTTTGAGAACAAAGTATTTTTTTATTCAAAAATTCTCACCACACATTCGTCTATTTTCTTTAAATCTATGGAAAAGTTGAAAGTAAATCCATATCCAAGATATACCTTTATGCCATATTCGATTTTAGGTTCAAAACGAGCCCAAGAAAAATCGGATTCTGGAACATCATTTTCTATGACAGTATTCCAATCTGTTTGCTTTGGCCCAAGTTCAACAGGTCCGACAGTTATAAAAGCATCACCCTCTACACGTTGACCGATTTTTGACTTTTTAGAATTTATTATTCCTGTTACAGAGTCGGCTTTAAAACCAATATTACCTTCGATTCCGGAGCATGATATTGCGCCTTTTAATCCTAAACCCAGTCCTACTTCTATAGTAATTGCAGATGCTAAGTTCTTAAATTCTTTTTTAACATTAGAACATATTTTTTTAACAGCCGCTTTAAAGTTTTTGTATGTGTTTGAACACCATTTTTTAAAGTTTTTCCATGAATGCCCATCTGGGTCTATATTATTTACAGGATTGTTAGAGCAGTAGGAAAACATATTGTACCCATTCAAATCACTCATATTTAACTGTGAATCGGCATTAATAAACCTGCCCGTTTACGGTTTTTGAAAGCCTAAGCACTGAATCATCATATGTGTAGGCTATAGTATTATCGCCCTCGGTTATATTACCGCATAGGAGTATTCGGTGGTAACTCTGATCGAACGGTGGTGTCAATAAGACAGGGGATGGAGAGGTATAGAATCATCCCCTGTCTTTGCTGCTGAATTTTCTATGTGTTTTTATGATTTTTATGAAAATCTAAACTTTGAAAAACGATACTTACTTCACTCTGGTTGTAAATTTGAAAATTGAATTTAATATGCTTTTTATCATACATAGTAAATTTACCTGCAATAAAATCTCCAAATTCAACATATCCGTCTGTTATATCTATATTGGCATTGTATTTAATAATGTTTTTAAATATTATTTCGAATGTCTCGCTGTTGTCATACCGTTTCCATTTTGTAAGTGCATCAAAAAATGTATTCTTTTTTGTTTGTCGTTTTGTAACATGATATTCCAAAAGTATGCTATCATGAAAGTAGGGGCTTGTATAAAAATCAATGAATTTTTTGGGTAAACGCCGTTTTACTGATTCGTTAGAATTTTGTAATGCGTTGCTTTCAAAACTATTACACATATGAAACCTCCAAGTTATAATTATGGAAATGCGGGTGTAAATTACATACGTGCCGTCGGATTGGCGGACGGGTCAATAAGACAGGGGAGGGAAATGGTATATACCGACCTTGTCTTTTTTCATTTAACCTGCTAAATAATCAACCTTGTTAATCGTTTTTCATCTTGAGATAATAGCGAAAGTAAGCTTATGTCATTTACGGAAATATGAGAATATCCGTCAAAAGAGCCGTATTCGTCAAAAAGCTTAATTTTTACGGTTTTATCTTCAATATTCTCAATAAGTCCGGTTATATCATTGTAGCCGCTGTTGCAAAGTTCAATTGTCACAACATACTTTTTTTGAAAGGCATAGCATAATACGGAATATAATATATCATTTTTTTCAAAACGAATGTCAAATGAAAGAAAATCTTTGTCAGAAGATAATTTTTCCATTTTTGTTGCATAAAGATTTTCATTGTCAACTCGTATGACCTTTTCGGTATCCATTACAATTATCCCGTCATCATCGCCGTCAGGCGAAATCATAGAATGGCAATATTCTGTTCATTAACTGCAAGTACATATCCAAAGTGAAATTTATCGGTATTATTATAGTCGGTATATATGCACGATGGAATTTTGCGGTTGCATATGCTTTTCAGTAAATAAATCATATTCAATCTCCTATAAAATTTTAGTATGTGTTTTCCAATATGATTTTAATTTGGGATGTAGAATTTTTGCCTGTATTTCCCCTAAATTTTGAAATATATTTTTTTAAATATCAGTTTAACAGTGTTTTTACAATCATAGAATAAAAACTCAAAACTTAGAAGTTGTTCATTTACTGCTGAAAATTCACCGGCTATATAATCACCGAATTCGCAATATCCGTCAAATAAATTGACATTCATATTTATACTTTTCACGTCTTTAAAAATCAAAGAAAATTGTTTTCCGCTTTTTTCCCAGAGAGTATTCACATCTATGACAGTACCGTTAGCTAAAGTTCTTTTTACTATTTGTAGATTTACTAATATACTGTCATGCATACCCTCTTTAGTATAAAAACAGAAAAATTTTTTAGAAAATCTTGATTTTATTGATTCTAAATATGAATAGTAAAGATTCAAGTTCTTTTGCCAAGTAAAGTCATCGTCTATGTTTAAATCTAAATATTTCATTAATACCCCTCATTAATTATCAATAAGCAAATATTGGTATCATGTGATACGACGAAGGCGCAAAAGATGGGACCGAAAAACCACTCGGATTAATAGGATAAAAGAATATTGAATTCATAGGATCTTGAGTGAAATCTCTGCCGTGTTCTAATTCAAACTTTTCGATATTTCCGTCCCAATCCCATCCGAGCTTTTCTTTTAATGTTTTTTTTACACTACTGGGAGGGCTGCCATTCGAACTGTTTCCATCATGTTTTGAACCATCTTCGTTTTGCGAATACCGAAGTTTACCCTTTTCTACATGTATATGCTTTTGTGTTTTAGTGTTATCGTTGGGTCTGTCTATACG
>CAKSGP010000177.1 GCA_934454745.1 uncultured Clostridia bacterium | reverse complement strand
ACAAAACAGCATTTCACACAGCCCCCTGCACGTTTTTCCGATGCTTCACTAATTCGTGAACTTGAGGAAAACGGTATAGGCAGACCTTCAACATACGCACCTACTATCTCAACTATTGTATCGCGCGGATATGTTCAGCGCGTTAAAAAACAGCTGATCCCAACAGAGCTTGGAAATATTACAACAGATATTATGCGTCAGAGCTTTGAGGATATTGTTGACGTCGAATTTACTGCAAATATGGAGCAACAGCTTGATGATGTTGAATCTGGGGACATAAATTATGTACGTGTTCTAAACGAGTTCTATCCTCCATTTAAGAAAAGCCTTGAAAACGCACAGGAAACCATAAAAAAAGTCGAGATTAAAGATAAGGTTTCAGACGTTATTTGTGATAAATGTGGCAGAAATATGGTATATAAAGTCAGCAAATTCGGTAAATTTCTTGCTTGCCCAGGCTATCCGGAATGTAAAAATACTATGGCAATCCGTGTTAGTACAGGTGTTCATTGCCCTAAGTGCGGGGGAGAAATCCTTGTTAAGCAGTCAAAACGCGGTAAAACATATTACGGATGTGAAAAATGGCCTAAGTGCGATTTTATGGCTTGGGATGAACCTGTTAAGGACGAAAAATGCCCCGAGTGCGGAGGAATGTTAATGAAAAAAACAGGACGCGGTGCGAAAATATATTGTTATAACGAAAATTGTAAATACGAGCGGAAGAACAAAAAGAAATGAATAACAAAGTAAAAGTAATAGGTGCAGGACTTGCAGGCTGTGAAGCGGCGCTTCAGCTTGCTAACAGAGGAATAAAAGTTAAGCTCTGTGAAATGAAACCAAAAAAATTTTCACCGGCACATAAGAGTGAGAATTTTGCAGAGCTTGTCTGCTCAAATTCCCTTAAGGCTGAACGTCTAGAGAACGCTTGCGGACTTTTGAAAGAGGAAATGCGTCATTTTAATTCGGTGATGATGCAGGCAGCAGATGTAAGCCGTGTACCGGCAGGCGGTGCATTGGCAGTTGATCGTGATAAGTTTTCCTCATTTATAACCGAAAAAATAAAGACAAATCCCAATATAGAGGTTATAAAGGAAGAAGTTGTAAATATAAACCCTGATGAATATACAATTATTGCTACGGGGCCTCTTACATCAGATTTGCTCTCAGAGGAAATAAAACAGCTTACAGGCGATGACGGATTATCCTTCTATGATGCGGCAGCGCCTATAATTACCGAGGAAAGTATAGAAAAGGATAAGGTTTTCCGTGCCGCACGCTACGGCAGGGGAACTGCGGATTATATTAATTGTCCTATGACAAAGGAGGAATATACCGCATTCTATAACGAGCTTGTAAATGCACAGACTGCTGAGCTTAAAGGCTTTGAAAACAGCAAGGTTTTTGAGGGCTGTATGCCTGTTGAGGTTATGGCAAAGCGTGGATTTGAAACATTGACGTTTGGGCCATTAAAACCCGTAGGACTGATAAATCCAAAAACAGGAAAAGACGATGCCTATGCTGTTGTACAGTTACGTCAGGATAACAGTGAAGGGACTCTCTATAACCTTGTAGGGTTTCAGACAAATCTCAAATGGGGCGAACAGAAGCGTGTGTTTTCAATGATACCGGGACTTGGCAATGCGGAATTTATACGATACGGTGTTATGCACAGAAACACCTTTATTAATTCACCCAAACTCCTTGATAAATACTATCGTATGAAGAAGTTCCCTAAGGTGTACTTTGCGGGACAAATAACAGGAGTTGAAGGATATGTAGAATCCGCATCAAGCGGAATTATGGCAGGTTATAATCTTGCCTGTGAGATTTTAGGACACAGTATGCCTAAGCTTGATAATAAAACAGTAACAGGGGCACTTGCAACATATATTTCAAATGAATCCGTATCAGATTTTCAGCCTATGAATGCTAATTTCGCAATAGTGGCAGGACTTGATGTAAAGATACGCAAAAAGCAAGAGCGATACGGAAAGATTGCACAGCGTGCATTAGAGGAAATACAAAAGATGCCGACAGATTTTTGATTATGTTAGAGGTAGAACAATGACAGAAAATAATGAGAGTAAAAAAACAACTGAAAATGCGCAGAATGATAAGCCTGCAAAACCTGTTGTTGACAAAAAACTAAAATACTATCTGGTTGCTGTGGTTATATTATTATGTATTATAACTGCTTTGGCTGTGGTTTTCAGCCAGGAGGCGCAGGAAAAACGAAAAGAAGTAAACGAAAAGATAGTTCAAACCCTGTTTTAAATACATAAAAAATCCAACAAAGCAAACACTAACCGTATATTAAATGCGGAAGGAGTTTTTAAAGTTGGGAATAAGAACAGATATGGCTGTTGAAGCACATGAGCTCTCACGAGGAGAGGCAAAGGAGATTGAGGGGGTAAAGCTAACATCCCTCGCTCATGGAAATATAACACGTACCGTCGTTGATATTATTGATGATAGGGGAGCACGTGCGTTGAATAAAATGAAGGGGCGATATGTGACCATTGATGCTCCTGATTTAAAAAACAGCACAGACGATTATGAGAGCGTATGCAATATGCTTGCAGAGGAACTGCGGGCAATGTGTAACAACAGTAAGAATACCCTTGTTGTAGGACTTGGTAATCGTGCCGTAACACCTGATGCACTTGGCAGTGAGGTGGTGGATAAGCTGATTATAACATCTCATATCAAAAAGTATATGCCTGATGTATTTGATGAGAATTACAGTAATGTATCAGCAATTGCCCCCGGAGTTATGGGAACTACCGGCATTGAAACCGCAGATATTGTAAAAGAGGTTGCTGATACTGTAAAGCCTGATGTAATAATTGCTATTGATGCCTTGGCAGGTGCTGACATTAACCGTGTAACTACAAGTATTCAGGTGGCAGATACCGGTATTGCACCGGGTTCGGGTGTTGGCAATCACCGCAATGGGCTGAATGAGGAATCACTTGGTGTAAAGGTGATAGCAGTAGGAGTTCCCACAGTAATTGCCGCAGAACTTTTAGGCGGTACTGATATTGCGGAGGAATTTAAATCACTTATGGTAACAACAAACGATATTGACCTTGTAATAAAGAGAATGTCAAAGACTGTTGCCAATGGTATAAATATGGCACTTCATAAAAACCTTAGCTTAAGAGATGTAGAGGAACTTGTGGAGTAAGTCTCGAAAATGGAGAGTTGTGAAATGGAAACCGTAAAAATTAATGAAAATATAAAACTGAATTTTATCAGTATGACAAAGCTTAAAACCACATACGTAGGAGTTTATATTCACCGCCCACTCAATCGTAGTGAGGCATCATATAATGCACTTTTGCCAATGGTTTTAAGGAGTGCATCGCGTATGTATCCGTCACGTGAGGATATTGCAAAAAAGCTTGATAATCTCTATGGTGCGACTATGGGTTCGGCATCTATTAAAATAGGTGAGGACCATATTATTTATTTTGATTCCGAAACTATTGCCGATAAGTATGTACCTGACGGAGAAAAGCTTCTGCCGTCACTAATAAAGCTTTTGATGTCTGTGATATTTGATCCGAAGGTATCTGATGGCGGATTTGATGAAAAAATAATTGCTCAGGAAAGAAAAAATGCTATTGACAAGATTGAAGCATTTATAAACGATAAACGTCAGTATGCTTCAACAATATGTCAACAGGAA
>CAKSGP010000176.1 GCA_934454745.1 uncultured Clostridia bacterium | reverse complement strand
ACGTTGAGCTTGTTGTTACAGGCGGTGATGAGCAGTCCGTGCTCAATGAGTTTGTAAAAATGTTTGAGGACGGTTTTGGTGAATAATATGACATCGTATACAGCGGTAATTCCGCTGTATACAAATCTTATGGAAGGAGTATTGCTATGAAGACATTCAGAGGCAAGGGCGTTTTCGGTGCGATAGCTATCGGACATATATCAGTTTTTAAAAGAAACGAAGCATCTGTAAAAAGGACACGTATTGATAGCATTGAAGACGAAAAGGCACGACTTGCAACTGCAAAAGAAAAAGCTTCACAACAGCTTTTAGAAATCTACAACAAAGCACTCAAAGAGGTTGGCGAGGCTAACGCTCAGATATTTGAAATTCATATGATGATGATAGAAGACGATGATTACAATGAATCTATCGTAAACATCATTGAAACGCAATCTGTCAATGCAGAATACGCCGTAGCAGTAACAGCAGATAACTTTGCAGAAATGTTCGCCTCAATGGATGATACGTATATGCAAGCTCGTTCGGCAGATGTAAGAGATATTTCAAACCGCATAATAAATTGCCTTTCAGAGGATGATGGTGAGGTAACAACCTCCGACGAAAAAGTCATTATCTGTGCAGATGATCTTGCTCCAAGCGAGACAGTACTCCTTGACAAAGACAAGGTGCTTGCTTTCGTAACAGCATATGGTTCATCTAATTCTCACACTGCAATACTTGCAAGAAATATGAATATTCCTGCCATAATAGGTGCAGGAGAGGATTTTTTAAACGCCGTAAAATGCGGAGATATGGCTATTGTTGATGGGTTTACAGGCGAGATATTTATAAACCCCGACGATATTACAAAATCATCTCTTGAAAAGAAAAAAGCAGAGGACGATGAGAAAAAACGTCTTTTACAGGAACTTAAGGGTAAAGAAAACATCACCCTTGACGGAACAAAAATCAATATTTATGCAAACATAGGCAGTGTTGACAATATCGGTGCTGTGCTTGCAAGCGATGCAGGCGGTATAGGCCTTTTCAGGAGCGAATTTTTATATCTTGAAAATACTGACTATCCTACTGAGGAACAGCAATTTGCGGCATATAAAAAAGTGCTTGAAAGTATGGCAGGTAAAAAAGTTATCATCAGAACACTTGACATTGGCGCAGACAAGCAGGCAGATTATTTTAACTTAGCCAAAGAAGAAAACCCTGCTCTTGGGTGCCGTGCTATACGCATTTGTCTTACAAGGCCTGAAATATTTAAAACCCAGCTCCGTGCGCTGTATCGTGCTTCGACATACGGAAATTTAGGCATTATGTTTCCTATGATAACAAGTGTTTCCGAGCTTCTAAAGATACTTGCAATATGCGAAGAAGTAAGAAACGAGCTTAAAGCCGACGGAATTGCAATATCTGATAAGACAGAGCTTGGTATTATGATAGAAACACCTGCCGCGGCAATAATCAGCGACAGGCTAGCACCAATGGTAGATTTCTTCAGTATCGGTACTAATGACCTTACCCAGTATACCCTTGCTTGTGACAGACAAAATGCCGCAATAGAACAGTTTGTTGACACTCATCACGAGGCTATTCTGCGCCTTATAGAAATGTCTGCAAGGAATGCCCACGAGCATGGAGCGTGGATAGGTATATGCGGAGAGCTTGCAGCAGACACAACAATGACAGAGACCTTCTTACATATGGGAATTGATGAGCTGTCTGTTTCGCCATCATTTGTTTTAAAGGTAAGAGATGTGGTAAGGCACTGTGATTTGAAAAAATAGAAGAGCTTATGAATAACAACAGATTAAATTAGGCAGTTATCGGTTGCGGAGTTATTGCGAACGAAATATCCCGGAGAAATCTGGTAATTTATGAAAATTCAAATAGAGATACTATGTCCCAAAAGGGGGCCGATAAAAATGCGAGAGTGAACTCTCGCATTTTTTACATACAAACACAGCAGAAACCATTGAGGTAACATCTGTTTTCTTCCAATACCTTTGTGTTCTATTGATATAAGGGCTGACGCATCAGAACAGCCCTTATATCCGGATTATTTACAGTCCCTTATCCCTACGCCCTTAACAGGCTTATGTTGAAGCTTACTCTGCAAGTTGTCGAGTGCTTCACCGAAACGCTGGAAATGCACTACCTCACGCTGTCTTAAGAATTTTATTACCTCGTTAACATCAGGATCGTCACTAAGGCGGAGTATGTTATCATAAACTGCACGCGCCTTTTGCTCTGCTGCAACTTCATACACACATAAAAAAATTAAAAATTCCAGTATATTTCTATTTTTGGGGCTTTTTCGCCCTTTTTTCTTTTATGTACAATAATTTTTTCTATAAGCGAATCTACCGCTTCACGCGTCAACTTATCCATGTGTACATATTCTTTTAAAATTTCTGCCCGGTTATTATTTGAATTTAATTTCGCATCGAGTTCTGCAATAGCTTTCTCGTTCTGAGAAATAAGCTGTTTAAGCGCCTCACGCTCTTTTTCAAACTCATTAGAAAACTCCAGATAGTCAGCTTCTCGGATTATTCCTTTTACCTTATCCATATAAATACTTCGTATGCCTTTTGAATACTCTTCTATTTTATCTTCGTAGACAGCAATCTCTTTTATCAACTTTTTCTTATTGTCTAAAACATCAATGTTCCATTCAACTTTCTTTGCTATCTCATCAGTATTTATATATTTTTCGCACAAGGAATTTATCTCATCCAAAACCCGCTTCTCTAACTTGTCTCGATTTACATAAGCACCCTCACAGGAATGAATTGAAACATGACGATTAGGACAAGTAAAATAATAATAACCATTTGAATGTCCTGACCGCAAAGTATATCCGCATTCTGCACAATACAATTTTCTTGCAAATATACCGATTTTGCCATTGGAAAACGGTTTTGCACGTTCAGATATGAGGCTCTGCACTTTATCCCACAAGGCTTTATCTATAATAGGTTCGTGCGTGTTCTTTACAATATACCATTGTTCTTTCGGTCGGGGTTTATTGATTTTTGTCTTATACGAAACACTTCCATATTTCCCTTGCACCATATTCCCGATATAAATCTCATTTATCAGCATTTCAGATATGGTAAAATATTTCCAAAGTGTACTGTTTATTGATTTAGGTTGTTTATAGCGCAATCCTTTTAACCTTTTATATTCCGTAGGATTTGGTATTCCCCTGCTGTTTAAAAGCTTTGCTATGGATGTTTTTCCGTATCCTTGAGAAAACAAAGTAAAAACTTCACGCACAACCTCTGCTGCTTCTTCATCTATTACGAGATGTCCCTTTTGGTTAGGGTCTTTTTTGTATCCATATAAGGCAAATGCACCAATATGGAGCCCATTCACTCGCCTATTTGTTAAAACGCTCTTTATGTTGTCAGACATATCTTCCAGATACCATTCATTTACAAGTCCGTTTATCTGTCGTGACTTTTTGTTACCTTTAATATCTGTATCGGCATTATCAACTATACTGACAAATCGTATTCCCCATACAGGGAACAAACCGTGGATATACTTTTCTACAAGCTCAAGCTCTCTTGTGAATCTTGATTGAGTTTTACATAGTACGATATTAAACTTTCTATTCTCAGCATCTGATAATAAGCGATTAAATTCAGGTCTTCGTCTGTCAGAACCCGTATAGTCGTCATCACTGTATATATCATAAATTTCCCAATCGTGTGTTTGTGCATACTGTCTGAGCATCATTTTCTGGTTTTGAATACTC
>CAKSGP010000175.1 GCA_934454745.1 uncultured Clostridia bacterium | reverse complement strand
AATACGATTTGGGACAGGAAAAGGTTGCATAAATTTTAAAAAAAATTATATATTTTATAGAGGTGATGTAAAATTGTATGATTACGCCTTTATTTGTAAGCAAATGAAAAGCTTTGATAAAGTATCTGTAATAGGGAAATCCCGATTGGGACGCAATATATATTGTATAGAGCTGGGCAGAGGAGAAAGATGCGGAGTTTTTGCGGCCGCATTTCACGGCCTTGAATATCTTACGGCTACAGTACTGTTAAATTTTGCACAGAAATTTTCAAAAATGACGGAGTATCACAATAAACTGCGGATTTATGTGATACCTATGATAAATCCCGACGGTGTTGAAATTGCCATACACGGGCTTAATCCGAAAAATGCCTTTCATAGGGATATCATAAACCATACAGGGATTATTGATTTTACAAATGTCTGGCAGGCAAACGCTTCGGGCGTTGATATAAATCATAATTTTAATGCAAGGTGGGAGAGGATAAAAAGCGGACCGGGACCTACAAAATACGGCGGTGAATACCCCGAATCGGAGCCTGAAACACGTGCCGTAACTAAGCTGTTAAAGAAAAAGGAACCTGAAATTTTTATAGCATTTCATTCCCAGGGAAAGGAGATTTATTATGATTTTAACGGTATGGAAAGTAAATCAGCAAAACAAAACGCAGAATACGCAGCAAAAAGCTGTGGATACAAAGCATCTGTTCCAAAAGGAACAGCCTCCTTCGGAGGAGCAAAAGATTGGTACATTCAAGAATATCATAAAGAAGCTTACACAGTAGAGTTGGGAGTTGGGAAAAATCCACTCCCTCATTCACAGCTTGATGAAATGGCAAGTGATGTATATAAAATTTGTATGAGTTTCATAGATAGCATATTCTGAAAAGGAGCCGATTGCGATCGGCCCCTTTTTTACTCAGTGATTCTATCATATAGCTTTTTTGCTTCTTTTGTGATATTTTCTTTTGCGTTTATTTCAATTGCGTAGCCAATATAGAGGATTGCGTTTCCTATATCTTTGTCTTTTATGTACTTCTTTGCTGCCTCTAATGCGTATTCCTGTCTTTTTATTTTTACGTCCTTGTAATCATCCATACTCTCACCGGACAACTCACTTAGTGCTGTTACATAATTTCCTGACTCGGCATTAGAAAGGGCATTGTTGTATTTCATTTTTTTCAAAACAGGCACGCCCACTAACAGGGATAAAATAACACAAACTGCTATTATTCCCGCGACTATTCCTACTACGCTTAAAACAACTTTTTTACTATTCATAATAAGTCCGTTTCTTTTTGTATACACAATATCAATGGTTAATATTGTTAAAAAAGTACAGCCGTTAAATTAACGGCTGTACCCAAAAGTCTTTATAGTTTATAAGTTAAGCCTCAATCTCTGATACAACGCCTGAACCTACTGTTCTACCACCCTCACGGATAGCGAAACGAAGACCCTTTTCGATAGCGATAGGAGTGATTAGCTCAACTTCCATCTTTACGTTATCGCCAGGCATACACATCTCTGTGCCTTCAGGTAGGTTAATAACACCTGTAACGTCTGTTGTTCTGAAGTAGAACTGGGGTCTGTAATTGTTAAAGAACGGTGTGTGACGGCCGCCTTCATCCTTTGTCAAAACGTAAACCTCTGCACTGAACTTTGTGTGCGGATTAACTGAACCCGGCTTAGCAAGTACCTGTCCACGCTCGATTTCGTTTCTTGCAACACCACGAAGAAGTGCACCAACGTTATCGCCTGCCTCAGCGTAGTCAAGAGTCTTTCTGAACATTTCAAGACCTGTAACAACTACCTTACGTCTCTCATCTGTAAGACCAACGATTTCAACTTCGTCATTTGTGTTAATCTGACCTCTTTCAACTCTACCTGTAGCAACTGTACCACGGCCTGAGATTGAGAATACGTCCTCGACCGGCATCAAGAACGGAAGATCTGACTTTCTTTCCGGTGTAGGAATGTAGCTGTCAACAGCGTCCATAAGGTCAAGAATACACTTGTATGCAGGATCGCTGGGATCTGTTGATGAACACTCAAGTACGCCAAGAGCTGTACCTGTAACGATCGGAATATCATCACCCGGGAAGTCGTACTCTGTAAGTAGATCACGAATTTCCATTTCAACAAGCTCAAGAAGCTCAGGATCGTCTACCTGGTCTGACTTGTTCATAAATACTACGATATAAGGAACGCCAACCTGTCTTGACAACAAGATGTGCTCTCTTGTCTGAGGCATCGGACCATCTGCAGCTGATACAACAAGGATAGCGCCGTCCATCTGAGCAGCACCTGTGATCATGTTCTTAACGTAGTCAGCATGTCCAGGACAGTCAACGTGAGCGTAGTGACGAGTATCTGTCTCGTACTCAACGTGAGCAGTAGAAATGGTGATACCTCTTTCTCTCTCTTCAGGAGCCTTATCGATGTTATCGTATGCTGAGAACTCAGCCTGTCCCTTAAGTGCCAATACCTTTGTAATAGCAGCTGTAAGAGTTGTCTTACCATGGTCAACGTGACCAATTGTACCGATGTTTACATGCGGCTTATTTCTTTCAAATTTAGCTTTTGCCATTGGAATTTTCCTCCTTAAATATAAATACTTATACAAATATTGTACTATTTTTTTTTCAAAAAATCAAGTCTTTTTTGAAAATTTATAGCCAAAAGGGGGAAAATTTCCCCATTTTGGTTATCTTACACATTTTCACAGGTGATTAACCCTGTTTTCTGTCGTTCATAATCTTTTCTTGGATAGATCTCGGAACTTCACTGTAATGTGACGGCTCCATTGTGTACTGTCCACGACCCTGTGTACCTGAACGTAGAACTGTTGCGTATCCAAACATTTCTGAAAGCGGAACATCTGCTGTTACCTGTGTGATACCGCCTGAACGTGATTCCTGGCTCTTTACCATACCACGTCTTGAGCTAAGGTCACCGATAACAAAGCCAAGATAATCATCAGGAACTATTACGTTAACAAGCATAATAGGTTCTTTGATAACTGGATCAGCTTTCTTCATACCCTCTTTGAATGCCATTGATGCGGCAATCTTAAATGCCATTTCTGATGAATCGACTTCATGGTATGAACCATCATATAATGTAGCCTTAACATCAACTACGTTGTAGCCTGCAAGTACACCTGACTGCATAGCGCCCTGGATACCTGCATCAACTGCCGGAATGTATTCCTTAGGAATAGCACCGCCGACTACTGCGTTAACGAACTCGTAACCCTTACCTTCTTCTAAAGGCTCAAGCTTAAGCAATACGTGACCGTACTGACCTTTACCACCTGACTGACGAGCATACTTATGCTCGATGTTAACTTCCTTCTTGATTGCCTCTCTGTATGAAACCTGAGGCTCACCAACGTTTGCTTCTACCTTAAATTCACGAAGAAGTCTGTCTACGATAATTTCAAGGTGAAGCTCACCCATACCAGCGATAATTGTTTGACCGGTTTCTTCATCTGTATATGTCTTGAAAGTCGGGTCCTCTTCTGCAAGCTTTGCAAGAGCAATACCCATCTTTTCCTGACCTGCTTTTGTCTTGGGCTCAATAGCAACACGGATAACAGGCTCAGGGAATTCCATTGATTCAAGAATAATCGGATGGTCTTCGTCACAAAGTGTTTCACCTGTTGTAGTGTTCTTTAAACCTACTGCAGCGGCGATATCGCCTGCATAACAGCAGTCTATATCCTTACGCTCATTTGAGTGCATCTGAAGGATTCTGCCC
>CAKSGP010000174.1 GCA_934454745.1 uncultured Clostridia bacterium | reverse complement strand
CAGTTATACCGGCTTTTTTCTCATCAATCATCTTAATTGACTGACGGATCGTTTCTGAAAGCTCTTTTGCACTACGAAGCTCTACTTCTTTTTCTGCAATAAATTCATTAAGTTTTATTGAGTTTAATTTAAGCTCCTCAGATGTTGCATTTCGTTGTTTAATTTCTTCGTCGGATTTTACAATCTCATCCTTTGCGTTTTCTATTGCCTGTCTGCAAAGTGCAATATCACGGTCAAGTTCTGATATACGTTCTGTTGCATCACCTGATGATTCATTTACTTCGTTTTTCTTTTCTGTAAGCTCATTACGCTCATCAAACAAGCTTTGAATTTCTTCCTCAAGCTTTGAATTTTTAGTTTTAATAGATGATACGTGTGCAATGAGCTTTGCCACCTCGTCTGCTGAATCTTTAAGGTGCTGTTCAATCTGAGCAAGCTCTGTTTCATACGCGGAACTATCAGCGTTTGAAATTGTATCTGTTAAATGCTTAATTGTATTCTCACCCTTTAGTATTTCGTCCTCGTATTCACGGATAAGCGGCATAAAATTATCAATCTGACTGTTTGCAAGCTTTATATCCTCAACGCAACGTTCACGTGCATCAGTGTACCTTTTAATGTCACGCATTAAAGCTGAAATCTCTGATGTAAGAGTTTTAATTTCAGATGCACGTGACAGAAAACCACTCTGTTTATTTGCATAACCGCCCGATATTGAACCGCCGGCATTAAACACGTCACCGTCAAGTGTTACGATTTTAAATTTATACCCGAACTGTCTGCTCATAGCTATGGCATTATCTATATTATCAACAATAACAACACGGCCTAAAAGAGAAGTAAATATATCGTGATATTTCTTATCATAGCTTATAATCTCCGATGCTATACCGACATATCCCGCACTTTTTGAAATAGCATTGACGTTTTCAAGCACCCTCCCTTTTACGCTTGAAATAGGTAAAAATGTAGCACGCCCCGCACCGGTAGAACGCAAATATGCGATTGCTGATTTTGCATCCTCCTCTGTCTGAACTATAATATTCTGCATTGCACCTCCAAGTGCCGCTTCAATTGCAGGTATATATTTCTTTTCAACCTCTGTAAGTCCCGAAACAGTTCCGTATATAGAACGTTTTTTAAGTTCCTGAGAGGTTAAAACAGCTTTAACACTCTTTGAATAGCCTGCATAATCATTTTCAAGACCTTCAAGTATACGTTTCTTCGATAATTTTGAATCGTAATCAATCTTTGCTTTATTTAATGCACTATCTAACTCACTAAGCTTTTGAGTGCTCTCATCACGTGATTTTGTTAAATCCGATAAGGATTGTGACAGCGACTCAAGTTTCTCAGTACGGTTTTTAATGAGCTCCTCAGTTTCTGTAATTTGAGCTTTTGTATTTTCTATATCCGTTTTATGAGTACTTAGCTCTGCATAGACAGATTCACGTCGTTCTATAAAGCTGTTTCTTAAGGTTTCAATACCGTTTACACGCTCATTTTCGGATGCAATTTCGTTTTCGTTTGCAAAGTAATTATTCCTCAGTTCACCAATATTTTCATCAATCTCCTCTATCTTTTTTTCAATAGCATCGATTTGTGTGTGAGTATCTTTAAGTGAATTTGAAATCTTTTCGGATTGTGTTGTTTTATCGGCAATTTCCGATTCTTTTTGAGAAATAAGAGCCGTACGTTCCTCGTTTCTGATATTTATTGCAGATATTTCATCTGATAAACGTAAAATACTGCTCTCATTATTTTTTATATTATTCTCTGTAAGCGATATCTCACTCTTTATAGCAGAAATTCGTGATTCATTTTCTGTTAAACGCTCGTTTGCACTGTTTTTTTCTTCATCCGTCTTATGACTTTCCTCATAAAGATCGTTCATCAAGCGCTCGTTTTCCGTTTCACGGGAACGAATATCTGCAAGCTGATTTTCTACATCAACATAGAGTTTATCTGCATAATCTGACTCTTGCTTGTTTTTTTCAAGGGATATTACACTTAAATTAATATCAAGCTGTTTCATATCACCGTAAAGCCCAAGATACTTTCGTGCCTTTTCTGACTGACGCTCAAGGGGAGCAATCTGTCCCTCAAGCTCGGCTGAAATATCACTTATACGGACAAGATTTTCATCAACCTTGGCAAGCTTTATTATAGCCTCATCCTTTTTATATTTATATTTTGATACGCCTGCTGCTTCTTCAAAAAGATTTCGTCTATCCTCTGCCTTAGTTGAAAGGATTTGTGATACGTTACCCTGACCGATTATCGAATATCCGTCACGTCCCAAGCCTGTGTCCATAAACAGCTCGTGAACGTCTTTCAATCGGCAAGAGGCATCGTTGATTTTATATACACTTTCACCGCTTCTGAAAAGACGGCGTGTAACCTTTATTTCCTCGTAATCTACATTAAAATCCTTATTTGAGTTATCAAGCACGAGACTTACTTCTGCATAATTAAGTCCCTTTCTCGTTGCAGTGCCTGTAAATATTACGTCCTGCATATTTGAACCACGCAAAGACTTTGCACTTGTTTCTCCTATAACCCAACGTATAGCATCGGAAATATTACTTTTACCGCTGCCGTTAGGACCTACAACAGCCGTTGTACCATCCATAAAGTCAAGTACTGTTTTATCCGCAAATGATTTAAAACCCTGTAATTCAAGTCGTTTTAAAAGCAAGTACATCTCACCTCTCTTTTCTTCAGACTTAGATCGCCTGTAATCTTAATATTTAATCCTGTGTTTTCTTTGATTTTTATTATGTTGCTACGTTTGTTTCCAACAGCTTTTGAGATTTCTTTTGGATTTACATACACTCTAACATCACCCGAAAGCTTTGACACTGCATTATATATAATATCATAATACACTGCACTTTCTACAAGTTCACCAAAAGAACTGTGAAATGGGCCTGCAACAACAGACGCATTATCGTTTATTTCATCTGTTGGCTGGAGTCCTATACGTATAACCTTTATATTTGCACTCTCAAACATCAATAGAAGTTGTTTTGATAACATAACTGCATCATCAAGTGATTGGGGTGTATATTTGCCCTTATTATAAATTTTTTCAAGATATGTATCCTTAATTGTAAGTGTTGGATAAATCCTGACAAAATCAGGTTTAAGCTCTATAAGCTTTTTTGCGGTTGTTAAGGAATGTTTTTCTGTATCACCTGGGAGCCCGGTCATCATCTGAAGTCCTAAGGAAAATCCGTATTCACGTATAAGTTTTACAGCATCTTTTACATCCTTTGAGGTATGGCCTCGATTTGAGGCTTTTAAAACATCATCAACCATTGATTGTACACCAAGCTCAATTGTTTTAACGCCGTATGCCTTTAAATTTTCAAGTATAGGACGAGTAATATAATCAGGGCGTGTAGAAAGCCTTATACCGTCAATTTCGCCGCTTTCTATATAAGGCTTGACCTGTTCCATTAACGCACTTTGCTCATCAATCGGAATACCTGTAAAGCTTCCTCCGAAAAAAGCGACCTCAATATTGCGGTTTGTTTTCGGAAGTGTTAGCAAATGCTCGTCTATTATTCTTTTTACGTCAGTCGGAGTTGTTTCTTTGAGATTTCCCGTAATACGCTTTTGGTTGCAGAATACGCAATCATATGGGCATCCCTTATGAGGCACGAAAACAGGAATATTAAACTTTTTCATTATAATAGCAATTCCTTGTTAATAAATTTCTTTATCTCTGCTGGAAGTTTTAAAAAACCAATATCTTCAACTTTTGAAACTACAATTTGAGTAACTTTTGCATTTTCGATATAGGATTGTGC
>CAKSGP010000173.1 GCA_934454745.1 uncultured Clostridia bacterium | reverse complement strand
ATTACGAAGAACTGCTTAAGAAGCTGTTTGATAAAAATATCCGAAGTGGTGAATGTACAGTTTATTTTTCACAGGCAGACCTTGACGGTCTAAGTAAAGAGTTTATGTCAGAACTTGAAAAGTGTGCGGCGGAGAAACACTGTACAATGACAGTCTCAAAAGAACCGCGCAATATAAGCGACGGATTTATTTTAGCATACGGCGGAGTTGAGGAAAATTGTTCATTTGAAGCTCTTTATGAGGCAAACAAAAATGTGCTTTCAGACAGGGCGGCGGAGGTCTTGTTTTCCGAACTACGTTAAGGAAAGGATGGGATACGGATATGAATTATGCATACACATCGGCACGTGTACGTGCACTTGAGAACAGACTTCTCGGGGCGGATACAGTAGAACAGCTTATATCCTGCTCGGAGCTTAAAGAATGTATACGTATTCTGAATTCCTGCGGTATAGTCGGAGATAGTGCAGAGGAAATACTGGCAAATGTGGCAAAGGATAAAGCGGATATAACAAATCAGCTTATTGATGACGTTAAGGATATTGAAGTGATTTTTTACGAAAAAACCTTTCATAATCTTAAAGCCGCCATTAAGAAGCTTTATACACAAAGCGATGTACATAGTATATATTTTAGCGAATCACTTTTAGATGGTGAGTTTATAGAAAAGTGTATAGTTGACGGACGGTTTGATATGTTACCTCAAAATATGTCAAGGGCAGCAGAGGAGGCATACAAAACCCTCTTAAGAACGGGTGATGGTCAGCTTTCGGATATAATTATAGATAAAGCATGCCTTGATGCAATGCTTGCATTTGCAAAAGGTGTAAAGCACGAGATTTTAAAAAAGTATGTATATGAAACAGTCGCAGTTGCCGATATAAAAACGGCTATGCGTCTTGGCAGCGAGGATAGAGAAAGAGCATTATCTGCAATGGCTGAGTGTCCGTATTTCAGAACAGAGGCACTTTTGCGTGCGGCTGAGGACAGAAAAAGCCTTGAGGAGTTTTTAAAAGGTTCCGGGTTTGCGGATATAGACCTGGATAATATAGACAGATGGAGCAGAGAACGGATCACGAGAATTCTCAAAAGCGAAAAATATAATATATTTACACCTGCGCCGGCAATTAATTTCATACTGGCGCTTGAGAGTCAGCTTAACCTGATACGCCTTATTCTTGTATGCAAGGCAGGCGGGATAGATGAGAGCTTTATAAGAAGTAAGGCGGTTATTTAAATCGTGGGGAGGGATTATTGATGAATAAAGCCGCAGCAATAGGCTGTTATGACAGTATATATGGTTTTCAGGCTGCAGGGATTGATATTTACGCCGTAAATACCGAGGAAGAATGTGCAGAAAGCTTTAAAAAGGCAATAGCCGGTGGATACGGAGTTGTTTTTATAACAGAGCAATTTGCAGATAATTCCTTTGTGCGTGCTAATATGATGTCGCCTATACCGGCGGTTATGGTTATTCCGGAGACTTTCGGAAGTACAGGATATGCCATAAAGGAACTTCACAGTATGGTGGAGAAGGCGGCAGGTGCAGATTTATTATAGTACCGGAAAGGATTGATAGCAAATGGGAGTAATAAGAAAAATTGCCGGACCGCTTATTGTAGCGGACGGTATGGAGGACGCCAATATGTATGACGTTGTTCGCGTAAGCGATGAACGTCTTATAGGCGAAGTTATAGAAATGCACGGCGGGGCCGCGTCAATACAGGTATATGAGGAAACGTCGGGACTAAAACCCGGAGAGCCTGTTATAACCACAGGTGCGGCATTGTCGGTAGAGCTTGGCCCGGGACTTATAGGCGGTATATATGACGGAATACAAAGGCCCCTTGAGAAAATAATGGAGATAAGCGGAAACAGTCTTCAGCGTGGTGTTGAGGTCCCGGCACTTGACCGTGAAAAGTTATGGAGATTTGAGGCAAGCTCAAAGATTGGTGATAAAGTCAGTGAAGGAGATGTTATCGGTACCGTTAAGGAAACCGATGTAGTAACCCAGAAAATTATGGTACCGCCTGGTGTAAAGGGTACCATAAAAGAAATAAAAAGCGGTGAATATACAGTAAGCGATACAATAGCTGTTATAGAAACCGAAAAGGGAGACCATGATATCACACTAATTCAGAGGTGGCCGGTGCGAGTGGGAAGACCATACGCAAAAAAACTTCCCCTTGACATTCCTCTGATTACAGGTCAGCGTGTTGTCGATACATTTTTCCCTATTGCAAAGGGCGGTGTTGCGGCTGTTCCGGGACCTTTTGGTAGCGGAAAGACAGTAATCCAGCATCAGCTTGCAAAATGGGCAGAGGCTGATATAGTAGTATATATCGGATGTGGCGAACGCGGAAATGAAATGACTGACGTTCTTAATGAGTTCCCTGAACTTAAAGATCCAAAAACAGGGGCATCATTAATGCAGCGTACAGTGCTTATTGCAAATACATCGGATATGCCTGTTGCGGCACGTGAGGCATCTATATATACGGGAATAACAATAGCAGAATATTTCCGTGATATGGGATATTCTGTTGCACTGATGGCAGATTCTACATCACGTTGGGCTGAGGCCCTGCGTGAAATGTCAGGCAGACTTGAGGAAATGCCGGGCGAGGAAGGATATCCTGCATATCTTGGCAGCAGACTTGCTCAGTTTTATGAGCGTGCGGGTATGGTAGAAACTCTTGGGGGACGTACAGGTGCATTGTCGGTAATAGGCGCTGTATCACCTCCGGGCGGAGATATTTCAGAGCCGGTATCTCAGGCAACGTTGCGAATAGTTAAGGTTTTCTGGGGACTTGATGCATCTCTTGCATATAAGAGACATTTTCCGGCAATAAACTGGCTTACAAGCTATTCCCTGTATCTTAACGGACTATCTGACTGGTTCTGTGAAAATGTATCAGAGGAGTGGATGGATTTAAGACAGCATATGATGATGATTCTTCAGGAGGAAGCGGAACTTGATGAAATTGTCAAGATGGTAGGTATGGATGCGCTATCAGCCACAGACCGTCTAAAAATGGAAACAGCACGTTCTGTCCGTGAGGACTTTTTGCATCAAAATTCATTCCACGAAATAGATACATATACTCCCCTTAGAAAACAGTTAAATATGATGAAATTGATACTTGCGTTTTATGAAAATGCAAAGGAAGCACTCAATAAAGGTGCGGAGATTGAACAGATTTTAAAGCTTCCTGTAAGAGAAAAAATAGGAAGATACAAATATACAGTAGATGCGGACACAGAAACCGCATACGAAACTATAATGCGTGAAGCTATTTCACAAATTTCACAGCTTTGCACAGGAGGGGAAAGATAATGCCTAAAGAATATCGTACAATTCAGGAGGTTGCAGGTCCTCTTATGACAGTAACAGGCGTTAAAGATGTAGCCTATGATGAGCTTGGAGAAATAATTCTATCCAATGGAGAAACACGCCGTTGCCGTGTTCTTGAGATTGACGGTGAAAACGCACTTGTTCAGCTTTTTGAAAACTCGGCAGGTATAAACCTTGTTGATTCTGCAGTCCGCTTTTTAGGACATAGTATGGAGCTTGGCGTATCTGAGGATATGCTTGGCAGAGTGTTTGACGGATTAGGAAACCCGATTGATAATCTGCCGCCTATAATCCCGGAAAAGCGTGTAGATATAAATGGTTTGCCTATGAATCCTGCGGCAAGAACATATCCGTCAGAGTTTATTGAAACTGGTATTTCGGCAATAGACGGACTTAATACACTTGTAAGAGGTCAGAAACTTCCAGTGTTCTCAATGTCAGGTCTGCCTCATGCAGAGCTCG
>CAKSGP010000172.1 GCA_934454745.1 uncultured Clostridia bacterium | reverse complement strand
ATAATACCTTGGACGAGCGTTAGCCGTTCGATTGAACCGCCAAACAAGAACGGCGAAAAAGACACCGCTGCCACAAGAAACATTAACATATTGTAAAAAACACTGTCATAAATGCTCTTGTCGGATTTTTTGGAAAAATCGGATTGGAGGGTGATTTTCAGTACCGCCAATACACACATTAACGGTATTAAAAGATATTTCATGTTAAATCTCCTCCAACAAAAAGTCCTTTGGCAAAATAGTTTTGCCGTTCACCTCGCAAGACTCATCTGAAAAATTCGCCGTTATTTTATATTTATCGCCAAAAACAGTGCATTGAAGCATATAGTCGTCGCTTAAAATTCTAAAATCTGTCATAGGCAAAAGCGCTGTTTTTTCATGAACAGCAGTAATTGTTTTATAGCTTTCAAGTATTGCTTGTTTCAGGCGCTTGTAGTTGCTTTCCGTAAAAGAGTAAAGCGGTGGACAGCCGTAAAGACAGGCAAACAAAGTTTTATCTTTAATAATATCCAAAGACATTGCCGTTGAATCTCCCCAATACGGAAACGTGAACAGACAGTCGTGGTAAGTCAACTGCCATAACGGCACACGACGCTTGGGATTAAGCATATTCTTTTTTATGTGGCTGCATTGCTCGCGTGTGTACATATTTGCATGATTTCTGCCTGAATCCTTATTTCTGTAATATACGGGACTATGAAATCCCTCAGAGTAGGCTACATGATCTATGATTTTATCAAAGCCCTCCTCTGTTCCTACAATGAGTCCCATATTCTCTAATAATTTGAACGCTTCATTCTTAACAACAATCGAATCTTCTTTAGTTATGGGATGGTCTTTGCTGAAACATTCATTTGTTTCTCCGCCGAAAACATCTATAAAACGACCTCTGTAGTAAGGATATTTTTTTAGAATTTCAGGAATTTCCTCTTGCATACGAATTTTTGCACAGACGGGACACATGGCGTTTTGATCATACATTTTTCCGTCAAAACCCTTTAATGCCCATGCAAGTTCAAGCTCTCCGGATTTGTTTACTATAACTCCGTCGGAATAGTCCTTCATTCTCCTTGCAGTGTAGTCGCAATTTTTAATTCTGTTGTTTGGGATTATGTCAAGTAGTTCAGGGTTAAGAACATCGTTGTAATTATCATATTGGGTAGATAAGTAACCATACTTTTTATAAAGCGGCTCGGAAAGGGGGGAATCTGCTTCAAAAAATAGTCCGAACAACGCCTTGGAAACGCCATTATTATATAAATCGTCGGCTATGTCCATAAGACGTTCTCCCGAAGCCGGAGACGCGGAAACATCATGGTCGCTATACATTATATCGTTGTAGTTATCATTCCAAATCCAAAAAATCGCACCTCCCGCAAGATTCTCTATATTATGGTTTTTTTTGATTTTATCGGAGAGCGTCAGACAGCTTGGATTATACTTTTCACGATACCATTTGCACGCCTCGGGCAACGAATCGAACACTTTATAACATACAGTAGATTTTTTGCTGCATGTAAGAAAAAGATTATAGATACCGTTTACCTTTTTCACCATATATGTGGTATTTACTGGGTCATTTGGACAAATCGCAAGAAAGATTCCGTTTCGTTCAAGTAAAATCATCGATATGCTACCGTGGTGACCGCTGCAAAAATCCCCTCCTATCAGCTCGCATGAGAACTCTCCTGATTCGTATTCTTCATCAACATTTATCGCAATACCCTCGCCCGTAGGGAGAATAAGTCTGTCCTTAGGCATAATTTTTGGTGTCGGGGCATTTTCTGTTACCTCAACTACTATTTCATCGCCTGTTTGATTAAAAGAGTTTCCAGTTATTAATTCAAATTGTACATTTTCGTGTTTAATTGTATAGTTCATGATTACACCTCCTTTGCGTATTATAAGGTAAACGGATATATATTTCAATGGATTTTTTTAGAAAAAATATGGACAAATTTGATGTATTGTGATAAAATGCTCGGGGAGGTGATAATATGACTGATAACACATTATTTGAAAAGCATACCGACCCGCTTTCAGAATGTTTGGGTATGTTTTATTGCGGAAAAAGAATCAAAACAAAGAATCATGTTTACGGACCGGAAATACGTTCGCATTTTTTGATAGTTTTTGTAAACGCGGGCCATGCGATACTAAAAACAACAAGCAGAGAAATTGCCATAAAAAAAGACAATATCCTTGTTATGTTTCCGGGAGAAAGAATTTATTATCGTGCCGTTTCAGATTGGAGTATACAGTGGATAGGAGTGGATGGACAAGTAGGTAAGTTGTATGATATAATTGGTGTTACAAAAGAAAATCCGGTGTTCACCCCAAAAAATCCCAAAGAAATCTCAATAATACTTTCCGAAATATATGAAACGCAATGTGAGGGATCTATATTTGTAAAATATAAGATACAATCACTTTTGTATAAATTTATTTCAGAGCTTTTAATCATGGAAAACTCACAAAAAAAATATGATCCGATTGATGGCGCTATACGTACCATCGAATATAATTACAATAATAACATAACAGTGCGGGGACTTGCGGATTCATTTTATTTGGATGAAGCATATTTTTCAAGACTTTTTAAGCAAAAAACAGGATTTTCTCCAAAACAATATCTCTTGAACGTGCGGTTGAAAAGAGCGAAAGAATTGCTTTTGCACACGGAATACCCTATAAAAGAGATTTCAACAGCTACCGGATTTTCGGATCCGCTGTATTTTTCAAGATTGTTTTTAAAAAAGGAGGGTATGTCTCCTTCGCTTTTCAGGAAACGAATGTCATAGATTATTTGAATTAGTGGTACTGTATTTTATTCATTGCGAAAGCAATGATGATATTCAAGGCTTAGCATTAATTTCTTTACAAATTAATTGTATCAAAATTTTTAGGCTTTTCCAAAAAACTACAGATTCTATTAGAATTTGTAGTTTTTACTTATTCACTAAAAAACTTTGTCATTTTCTTTTTTCGATAACTATCTAATTAAAAAATTATTTCAACACTGACTTTTTTATCGTTAATATCCGATACTGTAAAGTCAACGTATTTCGAATTACGCACTGTGCTGACGTCAAACTCAGTATTCTCTGAATTAATTAAAAGCTTGCTACAAGACCTTTCCTTCGGCAGTAAAATGTGCATTTGTATATTCTTTGCAGGAGAGTATATATCGTATCTCATACCGTTTGCCAAAACTCCCAGCAGAAGTCCGACAGCTTGTTTGATTAAAGTTTTTCTCTGCAAATTATCATAATCAGAATTGCAGAAACAAGAATTGTTCCGCCGTCGAAAGCACGTAAAATACTTGACAAAGCTATGAATATAGGATATAATATACGCAGTAAGTCTTGCAAGGCAAGCCTTTGCGGCTTTGCCACCCCGTGCGGTACGCACGGACTGTGATATTGACGGCTGCGAAAAAATGTCCTTGCAAGCAAACATTTTTACTTATGGTAAAATATATAATATCAGTATAAACACTCACGATAGAAGAGGAAAGGAGAAAAACTGATACATTAAAAGCGCCAGAACCGCATTGAGTGTAACGGTTGACGAGGGTGAGGAGTATCGAAACTATCGGCGGATGCCTCACGGTGGATAGCACCACTGTTACATTTGAATTTCAAAACCGCAGAGTAATCTGCGAACAAAAAATTCATATATGCTAATATCAACATCATAATCAAGCAAAAAAACGGATGATATATTCGGTTTTTGTTTGCGTATAATTTATGGTGTTTTAGTTTATTTGAAAGGAATTATTAATATGTGCGGAATAGTTGGATATATAGGTGTAAATAAAGCATCAGATATACTGACAGAGGGTCTGGCAAAA
>CAKSGP010000171.1 GCA_934454745.1 uncultured Clostridia bacterium | reverse complement strand
GGAGTTCTGATTTTTATTGACGATTACTTTAACTGCCTTACAGTAGGAAGCGTTATGCGTCCTGTAACTGACAGACACAAGATTTCACGTGCTAAGCTTGCGTTTATTATTGACGGAACGGCGGCACCTGTATGTATGATTGCTCCCGTTTCTTCCTGGGCGGCGGCAGTTTCAGAGTTTACAGAGGGTACAGGCTATTCGGGAATTGAACTGTTTGTACGTGCAATTCCATATAACTTCTATTCATTACTTATGCTTGTATTTGTTATAGCAATCACACTTATGAAGTTTGACTTTGGTCCTATGAAGCTTCACGAGATGAATGCAATGACAAAGGGTGATTTGTTTACAAGCGGTAAAGATGAAAATGCAAATACTAACGAAGCCGGTGTAAATCCCAAGGGAAGAGTAATTGACTTGCTTATTCCTGTAATAATGCTTGTAGTATTTTCTATTATAGGTCTTATATACGTAGGCGGATTTTTCAGCGGAAGTGACTTTGTAACGGCATTTGGAAACACAGATGCAACAATAGGCTTGCCTTGGGGTGCAATAATTGCGTTGGTTGTTTCAGTAATATATCTTATTGCAAGACGTGTAATGACCTTTAAAGAGGCTATGGAATGTATTCCAAAGGGATTTAATGCAATGGTTCCTGCAATACTTATCCTTACATTTGCAACTGCACTTAAGAATATGACAGGACTTTTAGGTGCGGCAGATTTCGTCGGAGGTATAATGGATTCTGCGGCGGCAGGATTTGCAAACTTCTTACCTGCAATTATATTCCTTGTTGCGTGTGTTCTTGCTTTTGCAACAGGAACATCATGGGGAACCTTCGGTATTCTTATCCCAATTGTAACAGCAATATTTGATCCTACAAGCGAATTACTTATTATAGGTGTTTCTGCTTGTCTTGCAGGTGCTGTTTGCGGTGACCACTGCTCACCAATTTCTGATACTACAATTATGTCATCGGCAGGAAGCCAGTCAAATCATATTAACCACGTTTCAACACAGCTTCCGTATTCCATAACGGTTGCATTGGTATCTTTTGTAACATACCTTATTGCGGCATTGGTACAGAATGCGTATGTGCTTTTGCCATTAGGTATCGTATTGTTGCTTGTAACACTGTTTGTAATTAAGAGGGTTACAAAGAATACATATTTACAATAAAAAATAGACGTCCGAAAAGGACGGCTCAGACTACTGACAAACCCACCATTTTGAGGTGGGTTTTGTCGTATATATTAGATTTTTAATCATTGTTGATAAAAAGTGCATATTCCTCTTCCAAAGGATATTTGCAATCTTCTTCATGTTCTGTACTGCTGCAGTAAGCAAGCATTGTTCGTAAACTCTTTCGTTTCCACGCATATGGCAATAGCGTAGACCATGCAGTTTTTGATTCTGCAAAGCTACGATCAATTTTTTCTTACAAAAATATAAGAGTCTACAAATGAGCATATCAAAAATGCTCATTTGCAACAGTCCCTTTCTTTTTATAAGCTAAATTTTTTCAAGGGTATTCTACCGCAATTATATGCTATTTTCAAGGTTTTGCACATTATTTATTTTTCAAAATGAAAAAAAACAATAAAATTCAACAATCTTTTATTTTTAGTTGACACGACGTGACAAATCAGGTATAATGTTTAGTTAGAATGGGAAATATGTTTTACTTTATACACAATGGAGGAAAAAGGGGATATGGTATTCTCGAGTTTAACGTTTTTATGCGTTTTTTTGCCGATTGTACTGGGATCGTATTATCTTTCAAAAAATATAACGTATAAGAATTTAATACTTACGATTGCGTCTTTAGTCTTTTATGCCTGGGGAGAACCATCTCTTTTGATGCTTCTGATTGTGGCATCACTTGTCAACAACTTCATTGCTATTGGAATGGGCAAGTGTCAGCAATACAATAAAAATACAGGGGCAAAGCTTTTTGTTGTCTCAGCTATTGTGTTTGATATACTAATGATAGGCGTCTTTAAGTATGCGGCATTTACCGTAGGCAGTATAAATTCCCTTTTCAGACTTTCACTTCCGATACCTCAAATTGGTTTACCCTTGGGAATATCATTCTATACCTTCCAGATACTTACATACGTATTGGATGTTTACAGAAAAGATACACCCGTTCAGAAATCATATCTTAAATTTTTAACTTTTGTATCGATGTTTCCGCAGCTTATTGCAGGCCCAATTGTCCGTTATCAGGATGTCGCAGAAGGACTTAATGACAGAAAAGTTTCGATGTCCGACTTTGCAGATGGGGCAACACAGTTTGTAATAGGACTTGGTAAAAAGGTGTTTCTTGCCAATTTTGCAGGCGATGCAAAGGATATACTGTTCTCATCGGCAACAACGCCAACCGTGGGTTCGGCGTGGCTTGGAATTATATTTTATAGCTTTCAGCTTTATTTTGACTTTTCGGGATATTCGGATATGGCAATAGGTATGGGTAAAATGATAGGTTTTAAATTCCCGAAAAACTTTAATTATCCGTATATTTCACGGTCAATAACTGAATTCTGGCGTAGGTGGCATATGACACTTGGCGGATTTTTCCGTGATTATGTTTATATTCCTTTGGGGGGAAACAGATGCTCAAAACCACGTTGGATATTAAACATTATGATTGTATGGTCACTTACGGGATTATGGCATGGTGCCTCCTGGAACTTTGTTCTTTGGGGACTCTACTACGGAATACTTTTGCTTGTTGAAAAGCTGTTCTTGAGTAAATGGTCAAAGGTGCCTGTCCTTTCAAATATTACTACCATGTTCTTGGTTGTAATCGGCTGGACACTGTTCTACTTTACAGATTTTTCACAGCTTACAGCGTTTTTTGGAACAATGTTTGGCAAAGACTGTGCCTTGTATGATATAACAACCGTATCGGTATTTTTCGGAAACATAGTTCTTTTGGGAGTGTTAATATTAGCATCAACACCGTTGCCCTATAAGATATTTGATAAACTGATTTCAATAAAGGGTATAGGTATGATAATAGAGGGAGTTGTGCTTGTAGGACTGTTTGGGGCGTGTCTTGCGACGCTTACAGGTGCGACTTCAAATCCGTTTTTGTATTTCAGGTTTTAGGAGGGAGTTATGCGAAAATATTTTATAAGTATATTGTTTATAGCTCTTTTAGGTACCTCCGTAGGACTTTTGCTCGCCCCTGCTGATGTTAAAAGCATCGCAGAGGAGAACAGGGAACTTAAAACAATGCCAAAAGCGAATATATCAAGTGTTTTAAGCGGTGAATTTGCAAAAGGATTTGACGAATATGTTGATGATAACATTGCAATGCGCGGAAAGCTGATGGCGGTATCTGACCAAATTAGGAGACGTGTAGGATACACTCCCGATAATCTTGGCAGAATTATAGTAACTACTTCTGACATCGGCACAGGCGAAGCAAACGAGGGCAGACTTGTGTTGTATAATGATTATATAATGGAGATGTTCTTAAAGAATGAAGAAGCAGAGAAAAAATACGCTATGTCCCTTAATGCTCTGCGTGATGCAATTCCTGATAATATCCGTATGTATTCAATATTAGTACCAACGGCACTTGAATTTAGTGATCCTGAGTATTCATCTGCGCAAGATTCGCAAAAGGAAGCAATTGAATATGTAAATTCAAAGCTAAAGGGAGTGTTCCCTGTGGATGTGTATTCAGCATTGCTAAGGAGCAGAAGCAATACTATGTATTTTAAAACTGACCATCACTGGACAACAGACGGTGCATATATTGCATACAGAAAGTTTACGGATATGGACGGCACAATTCCGGTAGAGAAGTCAGATTTTAATCGAATAGAAAACGGTGAGTTTTACGGCTCTTTGTATCTTAAAGCTAAGTCACAGC
>CAKSGP010000170.1 GCA_934454745.1 uncultured Clostridia bacterium | reverse complement strand
TTTATGAGCCGATATAATATTACGGGGTTTCCGATTTTTACAGCGGCTTTTTTTATTTTGTTTTTTATACCGTGCTGCGTATTCAGATAAACCATCATACACTCTTTTTTCTCCGGATCAAGCATACTTTTTATATACTCAATTTTCTCTTTCTTTGATAAATTACAGCGCTTGAAATTTATCTTGCTTAGTGATGACATACAGTATCTGCCTTCATTTTCCATAACAAGCCTTCTTGAAGCATCAAGTATACCGTAGCAATCCATCAGTGTAGAGAACGTATGATACATTAATGTTCTCCTTGCCGCTTCGTTTTTATCAAAGCGGCTTATAAGAGAATTTTCTCCTCTGATTATATAATGATAATATGCTTTATTAAGAATATTTATTTTATTTGCATACTTGACTACATCACATATAAATATAAAATCTTCACCAAGCATGACATTTTCATTAAATCTTATTTTATTCTGTTCTATGATGTCGCGCCTGATTATTCTGTTCCAAAGATAATTCAGGAACAAATCTCTCGTCTGTTGATTCATTGCGGAGAGATAGCCTCCTATATCGGCTTTGTCATTAAGCCTGACCGCTTCAGATACACATTCCTCACTTGTACCGTTTATAACATATTCTTTTATCGCCCCGGAAACAACCATATCATATCCTGTTGAGTTGTTATACAATTCCATGAGCATATTCTCATCAATAACATCATCTGAATCTACAAATTGAATCCATTGTCCTCTTGCCATATTAAGAGCAGTATTTCGCCCCTTTGACGGTCCCTCGTTCTTTATATGTACAGCCTTTATTCTCTCATCCTCAGCCGCAAATTCCTCTATAATTTCACGACTATGGTCGGTTGAGCCGTCATTTATAATAATCAGTTCGAAATCTCTGAATGTCTGACTCAATATTGATTTTATTGTATCATTCAAGAATAGCTCGGAATTATACACCGGCATTATTATACTGATTTTTGGTGATTTATGTAACAAATCCGCCACTGCTTTCACTCCATTATTTCCTGATAAATTTCAAAATCTTTCCTGATACCACCGTATACCATACCTTAAGAATAAAGTCATGGAAAAGCAATACCGAATCCTTAGATGGTAATATTTTGTTTGAGCATTTCTTGCTTTCCTCTGCGGACTCCGCTATTTCTCTCCACTTCGTTACCTCATTCTCCGCCGTGAATTTCGACGAATATTTTCTTGCTTCAAGACCTTTTTCCTTTGCTAAGAATTCATCATTAATAAGCAATGCTATTTTTTGGGCAATTTTCTTATCACTTCGTTCAAGATAACCGTTTAGATCATTTACAATAGTTGTTCCTATGCCGTCGTTACGCATACGTGATACCACCGATAATCCGTGAAGCTGCATTTCAATTGCAGACATACAAAAGGTTTCATCACGCATATAGTGTGAAGGGTTTACTACACCCAGTCTGGAGGATGAGATGATATTTCTGATTTCCTCCCAACCCTTTGCACCAAAAAAATGAACATTCTCAGGATGCTTTAAGCGTCTAAGGCGTCTGCTTATAACTATATCATAATAAATATCTGCGACACCAAGACAGCCTAACCGGGAATTGGGATCCCATATCTTAGCACCGCCGATAACATCAAGCTCCGCATCGGGTACGAGCTTTTCAACATATTTCCAGATTTTTAAAAGGTTGTGTATTCCTTTCTGGGGAGTAGCACTTCCTACATATACGGCTTTCTTTTCGGAGTAGTCAGTAAGCAGTGCGTTATCATAAAACGGCTTGGGAATAATATTATTTATATATGTACACTTAGGGAAACACTCCGAATCACGCATATTTTCATACTGGCTCTTACTGACACATACTACTTTATATATGCTTTTTGTTTTTGCCGCAACTTTCTGTCTGCCCATACTCATTGTGTTATGCGCCCATAATATGATTTTTCTGTCCGTATTGAAAAGTGATGCACAAACGCGGTCGGCAATATTAGCATTAAATACAATAGTGCCGATATTATTCCTTTCGCAATAGCTCACTGCTCCCGCTTCACCTGCAACATTTTTTATTGATACTTCGCCCTCAATATCCAAATCCATATCCGACAACAAAACAGCATATCCGTTTCCATAGAGCTTATTCAGATATTTAACGGTAAGAAGGAACAGATACTGCGTGCCTCCAACCCCCGGATTGCCATTATCGAGAATACATTTTTCTATTGTTTGTCTGTGCTTTTTAAGCTCAATAAAAAACGCAATTTTAGTATCCGTCATTATGCCTCTCCTCCGAACACCTTATCAAAATACTTCTTTACATTTTCACGCTGTTGTACTATCACTTCTGCTATATGCTCAGACGGAAGCTCCTTTTTTTGCATCTCCGTCCTGTAATTGCTTATTATTCTGTCCTCAAGACCGAACAGTCTAAGAAGTGAATATGACCGGCTTGTCGCTGTGTTTGCAGTTGCTGACACCTCGGTAAAGAATTTCTTTCCGAATATAATGGAAAAAGCTGTGCCATGAAATGAATTGGTAACCACGTACTCAGCATTTTTAATATAACCCAGCCATTCATCCGGTCCCACATTAAATTTTGTTGTTCGGACAATTCCGCTTTTTATATCATTAGGAATATAAACTATGGGCAGTCCCGTTTCCCTTGACAGCTTTTTTGCAAAGCTTATAAGGTTTTCTTCCTTTGTGATTTTATATATCAGTATATAGGGGTTTTTGATGTTGGGTTCCTTACTTATCTCTGACCATTTTTCAGCATCAAGCAGCAGTGTAGGATCAGGCATAAGAGAACATTCTTTACAGCATAAGCTGTTTACAAGCTCCACAGCATTGCTTTCCCTTACAGAAATACTGTCAAGGTTATTCATACCTTCTTCATAAAAATCCCTGTACTCCTCAGGTATTTTATTAACACCGAAGCTCGCCGCATAACTGCACGTAATCTTATCCTTTGCAAAATCCAGAAAGTATGACGAATCTCTTCCGATAAGCTCATAATTCCATATCTGATCGCTTCCTGCTATAAAAACATCTGCTTCAGCATCAGCAGTTTCCGTGTGACCTTCATCATATCTTTTTGTCAACGGCAGTCTTTCTCTGAAGTTATCTATTTTTTTACGCTTACCTTTATACAGTACATACTGCATAAGCTTAGATATTGAGTGCTTCGGTACGGATATATAATCTGACAGTCTTGGCAGCTTATATGTATCGTCAATTTTTCTGTTATGGTAATCCAGTATCCTTGTTTCATCACAATTATCGTTCAGGTATTGACAAAGGGCATACGCCTGCAAAACGGCTCCGAAGTTATATGCCGAATGAAAGGTTACAATACATACCTTCATACTATCGCTCCCTTGATTTTATTTAACCTGTATGCTACATTACCGGTTATGAAAATCGCAAATACATAAAAATACAGAATATAGTTATCATAGAGCGGGTTTCCTGAAAAGCCATAAACTATAAAAAATATCTGAATGTATATAGAGAACATCTGAATAGGCAAAATACTGCTGCATCCCTTAATATAAACTTTAAAAGCACTTTTTACCGATTGTGTAAAGCAGCACAAAAGTGTGCCGATAAATACGATTACACTGAAAATTCCGTTTTCCATAAAAACTGTCAGGTAAATATTGTGTCCACCTATACCTAAGATACTTTGTGCAGAGGCTGTTCCTGTTCCGAAAAGTATGTTTTCAGATATAGACTCAAAGATATCATCATATATTTCCAGTCTTCCGCTGTAGAAATCTTCTTTATCATTGAATCTTTCTAATATATTCTGAGCCGCCTCTATGTTTGAAATTATAATCCAGCCTACGGCTACCAGAATTCCTGCCAGTATGCAAATACGAAAGACC
>CAKSGP010000169.1 GCA_934454745.1 uncultured Clostridia bacterium | reverse complement strand
CCGAATGCCCTATCACTATGCAATTGGCCGAACAAGCGCATTTATCGGTCAAATCAAGCGTTTCTGACGAAGATATCGATAAGTTAAAGAATTTTCAAAAAACATACGGTTAATTGAAGCGAAAGTTAATATAATTTCATACACGACAGGATTCTCTCAGACGGAGAAATACGAAAAAAGACAGTACAATTTCTGTACTGTCTTTTTTCGTGGCTATCACATACGAAATAGCTACACCGCTATCTCATCAAAATACACACGATTTAACCCCTTCTCCTAACGACCATAATATTATAGCACTTTTTATGATAAAAATCAATAGAAAAATGCTTCCGATGTCGTGCTTGTATTATTTATAGAAAGAAGTCCGAAACAGACGTTTCAGACTTCCCCTCTTTTAGATGTTTTCTTGTATTTTCATTCCGCCTTTCAGAACGATGGTAGGTGAATTATCTCGCAGAATTTTGTTCGCCTATTAAAGCAATAGGTGAACAAAACCGTAGACTTCGGACACCCATCGAGAGTATTTGCGAATTTTATTATTTTTCTGACCGTACAAAAGCAAGGTACATTGACTTGCCTTGCCCTAAAATAGCGCGTTCTTTTTCTACACACACAAGCATTTACACTTAATGTTTTGAGTCAAACTTATTTGCAATGCAGTTGACAAAAAATCCGTATTTTATGTATTAGTGTATCGGTATAGAAATACAATTTGTTTGCATTATAAGATGCTTACATTTTTTTGTAAGCTTTAGGTGATATTCCAAAGTTTCGTTTGAAACAATGGCTGAATGAATACACATCAGAAAAACCGCACTGAATTGCTATATCCGAAATAGGCTTTGATGTATTCAAAAGTAATTGTTCTGCATTATTCAGGCGAATGTCCTTCAAAAATTCATGCGGTTTCTTTTTATATACATCATAAAAAACACGTCTGAAATGCTTTTCACTCATGCCTGTCATTTTCGCAACCTCGCTTATTTTCAAATCAGAATGGCTGTAATTTCTGTTTAGATAATCAAGTGCAATTTCTATTTTATTTGCCGTTTTATGCGTAATTTCATCAAAAACAAGGTCATTGTAAAGCTGACCTATTATCTGATATAAAATCCCGTTGCATATTGTTCGAGAGCCGGGCAAACCCAAACTATACTCATTAACAGCTTCCCGAAATAATTTCTCATATCGGTATGCGTTTTTTGACGAGCAAACAGTTCCAAACGGCAGATTCTGTCTTGATGATGCAGGGCTTGCGTCAAAATTAAAATTGACTACGATATATGAAACCGCATCGCAACCGTATGCACTGCTTTTATCTATAGAGCCCTTGGCTATATATGCGATTTGTCCCTGTTTTATCTGAATAGTCCTTCCTTGTTTTTCATATCCAAGTGTTCCGTCTGTAACAAAGGCAAGACTATCGTGGTTTCTGGGGTTATTGGAGGTATAAGGAGTGCTGTATGTCAGCGTGTCGCAAAAAAACACCGCGTCATGGGTATATACCATAGCTTCTGTTTGCATTTTTCTATTTTCCTCTTTTTTATTTTATTATATCACATATTTTTTGGTTTTTCAATAATAATGTCCGTTTGAAACAAATTTATTTTTTTTTGAAACATTTACATTTTTGAATTTTGCTATATAATAAATACAGAGAAAAATTTTTAAGGAGTTAATAAAATGAGAAAGGCTTTGGTTACAGGTGCAAGTCGGGGTATAGGATATGCAATTGCAAAAAAAATTATTGCAAAATGATTTTGCCGTCGTTATAATTTGCCGTCGTTATAACAGGACGAAATATCTCAAATCTTGAATGTGTTGCGCGAGAACTCGGGAAAAATGTATTTCCTATGGTTTGGAACGCTATGGAATTTGATAAGGCGGAGGAAAAAATTAACAAATCCGCCAACATTCTTGACGGATTGGATATAGATGAAATTGTCAATCTTGCAATGTACCTTTTGAGCGACAATGCAAAGATGATTTGTGGGAAAACCGTTATTGTTGACGGCGGATATTCAATAAGATAATATGGAGGATAAACAAAATGGATGAGAGAATAGAAAGTTTGGTTAAGAAAACTGTTTCAGGTCAAATGTATGTTTACCCGGTAAAAACAGAATATGATCGATGCGACTTGTTTTTGCCGCCGATAAAAATGTCCGCAAAAAGAGTCTGCGAATATATAAGGAATCAAGAACCCTTGATTGTTGCCGAATCATGCTTTACAGGTTTGATTAAATTTGACGGCAGCGTTGAGGGCGATGTTTTCAACAGAAGCGGTCATGTGAATTTTGGTATTGCTTGTAATAATTTTTACAATAAGCCGGTAGATAATCTGCTTACTTTCGAATGGCAGCATTCGGCAGGCGATTTTGCTAAAATCATTAACGGCGGAATAGTCAGTATTAAAGATGAAATTAACAAATCAATCGAAAAACACAAGAATGATGCGGAGGCAACTCAATTCTTGGAAGCGCAATCCGATATATGTGACGCTTTGATTGATTGGGCATGTAAATGCTCCGAAAAAGCATTGAGTTTTTCTAAAACAGTGTCAAATGAAAAGTATAAGAAGAATCTGGAGAAACTATCCCGAGCACTTAAAAATGTGCCGAAAAAATCAGCAAGTAGTTTTTATGAGGCGATTTTGTCGTTGTATGTTTGTTACAGTTTAATTCCCGACAGTATCGGATTAATTGACAGGTATTTATATCCGTTTTATAAAAAAGATGTAGAAAAAGGAATTTTAACCAAAGAGGAGGCGTCTGAATATTTGCAGGAATTATTCTTAATGCTGCAAGCGAGAATACATATTTCCAGTGATAGGTTTTACCGTGGCGGCGAATCTCATTTTTGTGTGGGCGGATATCTTGAAAACGGCGAGGACGGTTTCAATGAATTATCAAAGTTGATTGTCGATTCGCTTATGGAATTGCCAACATGGATACCGCAGATTTCTCTGCGATGGACGCCGAAAACTCCTCATGAGGTTTTACATTATATGATGGACTGTGAGAGAAAAGATCCCAACAAGCGTATTGCGTTTGTTAATGACGTGCCGCGTATAAATGGCTTGATGAAATATACCGGATTTTCACATGAAAAGGCGGTACATTATACAATGATTGGCTGTAATGAGATAGCTTTTCCGGGTGGAATTGTTTTTGGGTTTGATGCTATGAACATTGTTAGGTGTGTTCAAAACACATTCTTTAACCGAAGCGATGATATTTTAAAAGCAAAAACATTCAATGAATTTTATAATATATTCCAAGAGGAAATGTTTAATGATCTATGTGAGGCTGACAAAATAGGAAAAGGATTTCAAACTATACGCGAGAGGGACTGCAATCTTGTCAGTAGCATATTTATTGACGGCTGCATAGAAAGCGCAAAGAGTGTTACGCAAGGTGGGACGAATACATATGTTGCAGTGGGGCTTCTTATTGGCATTTCTAATGTAATTGACTCTCTTTCCGTGACAAAGCAGTTGGTTTTTGATGAAAAGCGAATAACAATGGAACAATTAATTGACGCACTGCGAAATAATTGGAACGGCTTTGAAGATTTGAGAGAGTATATCCTAAAAAAAGGATTGTTTTTTGGCAATGACGACGATTGTTCAAACGGCGTTGCCAACAGATTTTTCAAAAGTCTTGACAATTGGAATACCGGCGATAATTATTTAAAAAAGCCTTTAGTATTCGGTAATCTTGTCGGTTATAATGAACACCATAAATTTTTTGGTGACAATACAAAAGCTACGCCGGACGGAAGATTTGACGGAGATATGATAAATTTCGGAATCGGACAGTCTGAGGGCAAGGACAGAAACGGACTTACGGCACTTCTATCATCAGTGGCAAAATGCGATCCATATTCGATATTGACAGGCCCGAGTGT
>CAKSGP010000168.1 GCA_934454745.1 uncultured Clostridia bacterium | reverse complement strand
CTGATAAAGCGGTAAAGGAAATAATTGCAAACGGCTTTGAAAGTGCCATGAATAAATTTAACGGTAAATAAAAATGAATTTGATTAATTTGCTTGAGGGGTACAGACCATATGAAAGTATAGTCAACAATCTTTCCGATACTCCTGTTTCCATATCTGGTGTTGCAGAAACGGCACAGGCACATCTTATTGCATCATTGTTAGGGAAAACCGACAAAAATGTGCTTGTAATAACATATTCGGATAAAGAAGCACAGATGCTTCTTTCGGATCTGAGACTATATACCGACACGGCATTAATGTTCCCTTCGAAGGAATATGTATTTTATAATATTGAAACTATGGGCCGTGCAAACGAAAATGCACGGCTTGCGGTGCTTGATAAAATAATTTGCGGCGGAGTAACTGTGGTTGCATCAGTTGATGCTATTATGACCTACACCGCTGATAAAAAAAGATTTATAAGTAATACATTAGAATTATCAGTTGGCGATGAAGCGGATATTTCAAAGCTTTTAGAAACTCTTGTCAGTATCGGCTACAAGCGTGAGGATATGATAAGCGGAGCAGGTCAGTTTGCATTACGCGGCGGCATACTTGATGTGTTTCCACCAGGCGAGGAAAATCCTGTACGTGTTGAGTTCTGGGGTGACGAAGTTGACTCGGTAAGAAGCTTTGATGTTGATTCACAGCGTACTCTTGAAAACAGAGAGTCTGTTCGGATTGTTCCCGTTACTGAATTGCTGTATTCGGATAAACGGCGTGAGGAAATAATTATTGAGCTTTCACGCAGACTGAAAAACGCATCAAAAAAGACCGTGCAAAATGCGGAATATATAAAAACCTTAAACACTGATATTGAGCTGTTTAAAGAACGAATGGCGTTCCCGTCAGCAGATAAATATGTTTCCCTTATATACGGAGAAATACCCTCCCTGATTGACTATTTTGACACATCTTCTGATGTGTTTGTAATAGATCCGAAGCGTGTATGCGAGCGAATGAAAACATTTATGTGGGAAAAACAGCAAATGCTTACAGACTTAAAGGGCAAGGGTATTATAGGTGAGGCAAAAGCGGAGCTGTATATAACTCAATCATCATTGATTTTAGAAATATCTGCAATGAAGCTTATAGCAATTGAGATGCTTTCTCACACGAAAAACGACTTTTCCTTTAAGCATTTTGAGAGCCTTGCATCAAAAACTACGATATCATTTCACGGTAAGCTTGAATACTTGTTTGAGGATCTGAACCGTTGGTGTGGGGAAGGATACACTGTTGCAGTTCTTGCAGCAACTAAGAAGCGTGCAAAAAATCTTGAAGGTGTTTTTCGGGAACGGGGAATAAATGCACGTATATCATATGACGGTAATTTTGACGAGGGCGAAACGGTAATAATAAAAGGTACGGCATCAGGCGGATTTGAATATCCCGAGCTTAAATTTGTTCTTGTATCGGAAAATGAGATATTTAAAACCCAACGTTCACGGGAAAGACGGCGTAAAGAAAACGCTGAAAGAATAAAATCATATAACGATATATCCGTAGGAGATTACGTTGTTCACGCATCACATGGTATAGGTGAATATGCCGGTATAATGAAAATGAGCGTAGATGGTGTATCAAAGGATTACCTTAAGATTTTATATAAGGGTTCAGACGTTTTATATATACCTGTGGACCAGCTCAATCTGTTGTATAAATACAGCGAAAAAACTGACGAGAAAACGGTTAAGCTTAACCGACTCGGCACACAGGAATGGACACGGCAGAAGCAAAAGGTTAAGTCCTCGACAGATGAGCTTGCAAAAGAGCTTATTAAGCTGTATGCAAAGCGTGAGGAGGAAACAGGCTACGCCTTTAGTGCAGACACGCCATGGCAGAGGGATTTTGAGGATACATTCAGTTTTGCCGAAACCACTGATCAACTCCGAAGTATTGAGGAAGTAAAAAGCGATATGGAAAAAAGCGTGCCTATGGATAGGCTTCTTTGCGGTGATGTGGGATTTGGCAAAACTGAGGTTGCGTTGCGTGCAGCATTTAAGGCGGTGTGCGACAGTAAGCAGGTTGTGTATCTTTGCCCTACAACTATTCTTGCTATGCAGCATTATGAAACCTTTACAAGCAGAATGGCAGACTTCCCTGTAACTGTTGAAATGCTTTCAAGATTTCGTACGCCAAAACAGCAGACGGAAATCCTCAAAAAGCTTAAGGACGGACGAATTGATATTATAATCGGCACCCACAGGCTTTTATCCGATGATGTTAAGTTTAAGGATTTGGGACTTCTTATAATAGACGAGGAACAGAGGTTTGGCGTAGCGCACAAGGAGCGTATAAAGGCACTAAGAACAAATATAGACGTGCTTACAATGACTGCAACGCCCATACCGAGAACACTGCATATGGCAATGACATCGGTAAGAGATATGAGCGTACTGACCGAGCCACCTGGAAGCAGATATCCTGTTCAGACCTACGTCCTTGAACACGATGAAAATATAGTCTGCGATGCAATAGAAAAGGAACTCTCACGAGGCGGACAGGTGTTTTACTTATATAACCGTGTTCAGGGTATTTACCATAAGGCAGAATGGCTCAAACGTCAATTCCCCAATGCTAATATAGCTGTGGGACACGGCAAAATGAACGAGGCAGAGCTTGAGGATATAATGTACGATATGGTAAACGGAACAACGCAAATTCTTGTTTGCACTACCATAATTGAAACGGGACTTGATATCCCTAACGCCAATACTATGATAATTGAAAACGCCGATAAAATGGGGCTTGCCCAGCTTTATCAGCTTCGCGGCAGAGTAGGGCGGTCAAATCGTATGGCATATGCGTATCTGACATATAAAAAGGATAAGCTGTTAAGCTCCGTATCCCAGAAACGGCTAAGTGCAATACGTGAATTTACCGAGTTTGGTTCGGGATTTAAAATAGCGATGCGTGACCTTGAAATACGCGGTGCAGGAAATATTTTGGGCTCACAACAGCACGGACATATGGATAACGTGGGATACGATATGTACTGTAAGATTTTAAGCGAGAGTATAAATGAGGCAAAGGGTATAAAAGTACCTGCAACAGAGGATGTAACTATTGATATAAGCGTTAATGCGTATATCCCCGAAAGCTATATTCCATCAGCAAATCAGCGTATTGATATGTATAAAAAGATTTCGGCTATCGAAACAGAGGACGATGAATTTGAAATATCAGACGAGCTCATTGACCGTTACGGCGATATGCCAAAGCCTGTTATGAATATTATCGCTGTTGCAGCACTCAAAATACCTGCACGTGAGGTTGGATGTCTTGAAATAACACAGCGACAGAGACAGGTAATCTTTAAATTTAAAGATGACGTTTTAAATCCTGAAATTGTGTTCTGGCTTGACGGCAAATACCCATCAAGAGTTAAGGTTACCTCTGCCGATACTCCGTCAATTTCAGTACGGCTTACAGAACGTGACAGTGACATACTTGAATTTGTTAAAAAACTATTAAATTTAATAAAAGAATTGCAAAATGCAGATAAATGATGTATAATAGGTGTGTTATATTATTTCTATGAGAAGAAAGAAGGATAAAATATGAAAAAAATGCGAATAATAGCTGTTTTAGCAGCTGCGACAATGGCTCTTTCAGCGTGCGGTGTTAATTCCACTCTTAAAAAGACGGCTATGGAAATTGGTGATGTTAAGGTAACAGCAGGCGATATAGCTACTATGACAAACAGCGAATTAGCATATTCAGACTCGAAATTTGAAACTGTAAAGGACGCTGTAGCTGAGCAGATGGAGAAAATATTAAAGTACGGCGAGGTTGCAAAGGCAATGGGCGTTGAGCTTACAGATGAGGAAAAATTATCAGCAACAGCTTTAAGAGCTCAGTATGCCTC
>CAKSGP010000167.1 GCA_934454745.1 uncultured Clostridia bacterium | reverse complement strand
AGATAAGGGTATGTTCCTTATCGACACACTTCCCGTTGATGCAATAAAATCCGCTGATATGACGGGTGACTGGGAAATGCGACTTAATAACGTCGCAATGGGAAAAGAACCTGTGATAAACTTTATCCATGATATCGAGCAAACAACAAGGGACTGGTATGCACAGGTAGCAACTGCAAACGAAAGGCATTATGTTTCCCCCGAAAAAGGTGATCTGCTTTGTCCCGTATGCAACAGAGTTGTAAAACCCACACCATTCGGCTGGGGCTGCACAGGCTATTCCAAAGACGGTGACGGCTGCAAGTTCACCATAAACAAAACCCTTGTAGGTGTTGAAATGACCGATAAGGAGATACAAAAGCTCCTCACAAAGGGGAGAACAGGACTTATCAAGGGATTTGCTTCAAAATCGGGAAAGAAATTCAATGCCTATCTTGTTATCGACCCGGAAACCAAGGATATAAAATTTGATTTTCTTTCCGATAAGGAACGTGAAATGGTTTGTCCTATATGCGGAAAGGGCATGAGGAAGTCCAAGTACGGCTATATCTGCGAGAATTTCAGCAGAGATGGCAATGGCTGTGATTTCAGTGTAAATACTGAGATATGTAAGAAGAAAATATCCGCTGCACAGGGTATATGCACTGCTTAAAGACGGGCGTACCGATGTTATCAAAGGGTTCAAGTCAAAAGCAGGCAAGGAATTTGATGCTGCACTTGTGCTGAACAGGGAAACTCACAGAATAGATTTTGAGTTTGTAAAGCGTGAACAGCCAAGTGTTCCAAGAAACAGCTATTATCCCGAAGATGTGCTGACGGAGTATTATGAACCCATTATTCCCGATGATATGAGATGACCCATTGAAAAGAGGATCATTATGACACAGAAGCAATTTTTCATGAAGCTTGACCAGCTGAGTTCAAAGCCTATGACTATTGAAAGAGTAACAGATTTTGCAAATACTATCATTCTTGCATATAGAGAAGATCTGTATATGTATTGCCTTGTAAAACAGAATGGTTTTAATGATGAAACGTGTAATCAGATGTATGTAGGTCCGTTTGACAAGAGATATCTCTGCTGTTTTTCAAGCCAGAGAAAAGCCAAGCTTCCCAAGCCTGATGATGTAGCTTGTACAGGACTTATCATTGTTCAGGAACTGTCGGTGCGGGAAGTAGTTGATAATATGCTGAACAAGGATGTAATTACAGGACTCGTGTTTAATCATACAAGCGATTGTCCGTATATCGTTGATAAAGAAGTGCTTGAACCGTTTGTAAGAATGTGATCGGAAAGGTGAGAATTTGTGATCCGAATACGCTGTGTTGTTGAGAGAATTACATTCCAGAATCCCGAAAACGGATATACTGTGCTCAAAGTAGCTGTTAAAGGCTATGATGAACTTGTAACGGTAGTTGGCAATCTCCTTGATGCCAATGTTGGTTCGGTATTGCTTATTGAAGGAAACTGGAAAGTTGATTCAAAATACGGCAGACAATTTATGGCAGAAACCTGGGAAGAAATCCTTCCCGCAACCGTATATGGCATAGAAAAATATCTCGGAAGCGGATTGATAAAGAGCGTTGGACCGCATTTTGCCAAGAAAATAGTAGCACTGTTCGGAACAGATACAATACAGATAATAGAGGATTCCCCCGACAGACTTATCGAAGTTCAGGGTATTGGCAAAAAGCGTGTTGCACAGATAAAGGAAAGCTGGGAAAAGCAAAAAGAAGTTAAAAATATCATGCTTTTTCTCCAGGAGAATGGTGTAAGCACCTCATTTGCGGCGAAGATATATAAGACTTACGGCAATGAAAGCATTGATACCGTTAAGGAAAATCCGTTCAGACTTGCCGATGATATATGGGGTAGTGGCTTTAAAACCGCTGATACTATTGCCGGAAAACTGGGATTTCAGAAAACTGATTATGTCAGATGCAGAAGCGGAATAATGTACACGCTTAACGCTCTGGCAGATGAAGGCCATGTGTATTCCAAGAGAGATCAGCTTATCGAAAAGGCTGTTGAGCTGCTTGATGCAGATTCGGAAACGCTTGAGAGAACAGTCGATAAAATGATAGAGGATCATGACTTGGTTTATGAAGGTGATGCGATATATCTGCTTCCATTCTACTACTGTGAATGCGGTACAGCCAATAAACTCCGTAAAATAGCCAATTCTCCCGCAAGTGTGGGATATACGGTTCCCATAAGCATTGAAAGAATACAGCAGCTTACCGGTATGACTTATGATGACATACAGGCAGAAGCTATTGAAACTGCATTAAAATCGAAAGTTATGGTACTGACAGGAGGACCCGGTACAGGAAAAACCACCACAACACAGGGAATAATGGCTGCAATGCGGATAATGAATATGCAGATATTACTTGCAGCTCCAACAGGACGTGCGGCAAAGCGTATGTCGGAAGCAACAGGTATGGAAGCAAAAACTATTCACCGTCTGCTTGAATTTAAGCCGCCCGAAGGATATAAGCGGAATGAAGATAATCCGCTTGAAGGTGATGTGCTTATCGTTGATGAAGCATCTATGATAGATATTGTGCTGATGAATTCCCTTATGAAGGCAGTCCCGGAGGGAATGCGACTGATACTGGTAGGAGATATTGACCAGCTTCCGTCTGTTGGAGCAGGAAATGTGCTTAGAGATATAATAGATTCCGAAAGGTTTTCGGTAGTAAGGTTTACCCGAATATTCAGACAGGCTCAGAGCAGCAGGATCATTATGAATGCCCACAGGATAAATCAAGGACAGTTCCCGGATATATCCAATGGAATGGAAACAGATTTCTTCTTTATTGAAGAGGAGGATCCCGAAAAGGCTGTAGATACAATAATCCAACTTGTAACAAAGCGTTTGCCGGGCAAATATAACGTAAAGCCCAGTTCTGTTCAGGTTCTCACGCCGATGCAGAGAAGTGTGGTAGGTGCAACCAATCTTAATCAGCGTCTGCAGGAAGCTTTGAATACAAACGATAAATTTCTGAGAAGAAGCGGAACGGTATTTCGCCTGTATGACAAGGTAATGCAGATAAAGAATAATTACGATAAGGAAGTATTCAACGGTGATATTGGCAGAATTATTGATGTGAATACAGAGGACAGAACGTTAATTGTTCGTTTTGATGATAGAAATATCGACTATGACGTAACAGAACTTGACGAGCTTGTTCTTGCGTATGCGACTACGATCCATAAGGCACAGGGTTCGGAATATCCGATAGTAGTAATGCCTATCCTTATGACACATTATGTCATGCTTCAAAGAAATCTTGTATATACAGGAATTACCCGTGCGAAAAAGATACTTGTTCTTGTGGGTACACAAAAAGCACTGAACTATGCTGTAAGAAATGTTACGGTGACATCACGAAATACAAAGCTTTGCGAAAGGCTTGGCGGAAAGGACACAGAGCAGCAGCGAGAATATGATACGCTGTTCAATCGTCTTGCGTTATCGGATTTCAGAAGCAGGTTCAAGCTTGATGAAAAGGATATACAGATGATAAATGAAAAGGGAATGGACGTCATTCGTTCTCACGCCGTGGATTTTGTACAGAAAAGGCTTGCCCCTGCGGTAATGCCGAATGACGGAAAGCAGACACCTATGCGTGGTCATCCGGTATTTAAGGTTCAACACGCTACTGCTTGCTGCTGTCGAGGCTGTCTGTCAAAATGGCATCACATTCCTGCGGGAGTGGAGCTTACGCAGGAACAGCAGGAATATGTGGTGAATGTGCTGATGGAGTGGATAGGGAATAAGTATCATCAATGAAAATAGTATAATGAAGGAATTCGTATTATGGATGCAGAAGTGTTTTTTTGCTGCTGTTCAATCTGAATTATGTCATGCAAAGGATAGAAATTATTATGGGGACGAATATGCTTATTGT
>CAKSGP010000166.1 GCA_934454745.1 uncultured Clostridia bacterium | reverse complement strand
GCGATATGCAGGACTTTGATAATCTCAACGAGATTGCACAAAGATATGTAAGGCTTGATGATGCAAACAGAATTAAGTTCAAGGCAGTAGTGGAAAAGGTTCAACCACAGACACTTGATGAGGTGCTTGAAATATCGGATACCCTGAACAGATATGAACACTCATACTATTCTGTAAGTGAAGGAGACTTTGCTATGGAATATTTGGCAAGACAACTTCCCACCAACTTTGATATGAACGCATTTGACAAAAGAGAAGTGCGGAATTTCGGAGAGAGAATAATTATGGGTATGGAAGCAACAGTAACAGACTATGGTATAGTTTCAGCCAAAGACCAAAGACTGTATGAAACAATTACAGCTACCAAAAATGAACAAGAGGAGGAATATCAGGACGAAATTGAAACACAAGATGAGGGATATGGAGGTATGACGATGTGATTAACAGAGAAGAAATCGGAAGGAATATAAAGGCACTCCTCAGAGGATTTGCAGACAGTAAAACCGATATTGAAATAACTGTCAGAAGCAATAAGGAAGCTGATGTGTATCTTGACGGAAATAAATTCAATACATACTTAATCGAAGAAAAGCGCTTTCTGCACAACATTCCTAAACCAATGAAAAGGCAGGAAGACTTTTCGATTAGTGTCATTATTGTAAGGGATGACTTGAAAGAAAAATTCAGTATGTATGAGGGAGCAGAATTACAACTTCCGGCAACGGTTAACGAGATAAACGATGCATTTCAACGAGCAAGAATAACCGACAAAAGCCAAAGATATTCTTTGAAAGAATGTCTTATGTATGGCGATGACATTATGCCGAGGATAGATTGGGGAACTGATGACTTTGAACGACTTAATTATCTTGCAAAAGTGATGAGTAACTTCACAAGCCGTGAGCATGAATTGTTTAAAGGATTTATACAAACTTTGCCTGACGAGGAGTTTTTGATTAGAAATCTCATAAACGGAGCATACAACCTTGATGGGTGTTCAATTATTAATGACCTGCAAAATGATGAACAGCTTGGTAAAATTTATATCGACAACGGATGGATTGAGTGGCTGACGGATGTGGATAAAAGGGTATGGAAGTACATCAACTATGATAAACTCGGCAGAGACATAAGAGAATCGGAAGCCGGTATTTACACAGAAGACGGCTACTTTGTAAACTCCAAAGAAGAATATAAACAGGTATATGACGGAATAACATTTCCTGAAGTGTTTGAGGATGATGAATACATCTTTAAATTGCAAATTTCAAGGAAGCCGGAGGACTATGAGTCGGAAGAGGTGAGTCAAGGTTGGCTGACACTTCCTGCATCAAAAGAAGGGAAAGCAAAATTCCTCAAAAGAATTGGTGCAGAGTCTTTTGACAATTGTATTCTTGTTGCAATTCAAAGTATGGAAGAACATATACCGATGTGTATTAAAGACTTGTCGCAACTTGGACCGCTTAATTCGCTTGCACACAGAATGCGTGATATGGAAAAGTCAGGCGAACTTGCAAAGTTCAAGGCTGCTTTGTCTGTTGCCAACATTCGGTCATTAGACGATGTAATCCTTATTGCCAATGAAATAGGAAAATACAAACTGTATCACGAACCGACATCGATAATCGAATATGCAAAGGTTAAATTCCGGTCAGAATACGGAGATAAACTTCCCGAACACTTAGTACAGCATTTCAATTTTGCAACATATGGTGAAACCCTGTACAACAAAGGCAACTTGAAAGTAACTGAGTACGGTGTACTCGAAACACCTATCCGTAAAAATGCAGACGAGGGTATGGAGGTAAGCTAAGAAACGGAGGTGATGGCATGAAAATCAATATTACAAGAGAAGGAATTGTTGAATGTTACGGTAACCGAGCAGGATTCGTAAAGGATAAAACTGCCGTAATTGATGAGATGTTCAAAAGGGATGAGGTGGCAGATTATCTAAAGGAACAACATGGCTTAGAAGTAGTTTGGGAAAAAGGAGTATATGACAGGCTTATTAAGGGTGAGATTCAGGATAGCATTATGCTGAAATCATGCAGAATACATCAACTTAAACCGGGGATAGATATGCGGATGAAATATATAGGCTACGAAGACCTTATTAATAAAGGTTACGGAGAGCCTGATATCGCAAACTATCGCATGGTATATGATGGGGATGTTGGCACAAATAATCTTGAAGAGATTTATGATTTGTTTAATCAGGATAACTTACCGAGCGAATACACAGGATATGCCTTGTCAATGTCAGATATCATCGAACTTTATGACGATTCAGGGAGCGACTTCTATTATGTAGACAGCAGAGGGTTTATAAAACTTGATATGTATCAAATTGAAGAAACTCAAAGCAAGGAGAAAAAGATTGATGAAATCAAAAAGCCGGAAATGCCCAAACCTAAAGAAGACCATGAGATGAAGAAACAGGAAGAACCTACATTCCAAGCTGAACCGACTGCCCAACAGGAAGAATTTCAAGTCGAAACCTTTAAAATCAGTATGTAACGGAGGGAGGTGATGCGGATGAAAATAGAAGCAAGAATTACAAGTATTGTTGGCGGTGAAAAACTGAAAGCATATGCAAGTGTGCTTATTGAGAACAGTTTTTTGGTAAAAGGTATCAAGGTCGTTGATGGCTCAAACGGAAGATTTGCAGCCATGCCGAGCAGACGAACCAGAAAAGGTGAGTATGCGGACATTTGTTTCCCGATTACCAAAGAATTAAGGAAAGAAATTGAGCGTGAGGTACTTGAAGCCTACGCTAAGAAAGTGGAGGAAATGTGATATGAGAAAACTCAAAAAAATTACAATGGAAAGAGCAAGAAAACTCATTGCTATGGTAAAGGATAATAGCGGTCAGGGTGCCTTGGACACCGCAGTCGTTGTATTGATAAGCATTGTACTTGGGGCATTGATCCTTGCCGGTCTCTATGCACTAATCGATGATACGGTGCTTCCTACATTAACTACCAAGATTCAGGAGATGTTCAATTATACGCACTGATGAGTAATTGTATAATCTTAATCATCCTTATAATCACAAGTATTGCAGACTATAAAAGTCAGAAAGTTCCTGTCATTTGCCAGGTCGCACTGATATTAATATTGCCATTTATATATGTAAACGAGAATGTGTGGGGTATTTTACTTGCCCTGCCTTTTTTAATTGCATCAGGAATAAATGACAGTATGGGCGGCGGCGATTGGAAAATGGTAGGACTTCTCGGTCTTTGTTTTGGTTTGCCAAAGACATTCTGCATAACGGTTATAGGATGTATGGTGTTTATTATAGTTGGATATATTCTGCAGACGGTTAAGGGAAAGGGAAAATCACTCTTTCCCTTTATCCCTGCACTTACAGTAGGATATATTGTAACATTAGCATTATCGTGAAAGATAAGCTGCGTATCTCACCACCCTCGCCGACTTGAAGTATAATCATACGTCGGCGTCGACGAGGGCGGCAATCTACTTGCTTCTCTTCCACGATACTCGAAAGGAGAATGGAATTGGATAAAATAAAAGAATTTTTTCAGAATAGGACGGTACTCGGAGCAACTTGTATCGTAGTAGCACTTATTTTGTGTTTTGTAATTTCACCGATAATTTCAAACACAGGAGATAAAACCATAACGGTGGTAAGAGTAACCGCAGATATTAAAAGCGGTGATGAAATAACGAAAGATATGGTAACAGAGATGAAAATGTCAAGCACAAATCAGCCGGAGGGAATTGTTTCATCGGATGATGATGTAATCGGAAAGTTTGCAGCAGTAGATATGATGAAAGGCGATAATGTCCTTAAAAGCAAGGTGTCAGACACACCCTATGTTGAAAACACATATCTTGCAGGACTCAACGGATCAAACAGGGCAATCTCTGTAACCTTAAAATCCTTTGCCACAGGACTGTC
>CAKSGP010000165.1 GCA_934454745.1 uncultured Clostridia bacterium | reverse complement strand
GTATATCCTGATGCTTTTCGTTGAGTGATGGATGGTTCTTCTGTGATTGAGCATAGCGGCACATATCTGCAATCAAATGCAAAACCTGTATGGCTCTGTATGAGATATACTCATCAGTGTCGGCTGACATTATGTCAGACAGCTCCTTTTTCAGAACCGAAAGCTTCTTTTCATTAAAACGTACGATCGGGTTACCATCATAAACCTGTCTGAGATACGGTTCTATTTCAAAGAGCGCTGAATAACCGGGTAAGGCAGAAAGCTGTTCACCATACAGCTTCATAAAATCGTTTTTAAGGATAATGTGACAGACATCAAGCTCCTTTTCGCAGTAGTAACCATGAAGAACCCCGGGAGGGATTACAAATATCTCACCACAAACAAGCGGTACTGCCATATCGCCGATATAATGACAGCCGATACCGTTAGTTACAATGTTGATTTCGTAAAAATCGTGATAATGCATACCGATATTGCAGTTCTTATGTATTGAAACATCTGTGATATCTTTATTGCCTTTTGGGAATTCAGTTTCTTCACTGTAAAAAGGAACAATATATTCAGGGATTTTATTTGGATACATACGCCACCTCATTTTGATACAATTTTACCGATTATTGATACAAGATTACTTGTATTATATCACAATAGATGTTATTATTCAAGTGTAAAATATATTTTTTGTGGGGAAAGAAACTACCAAAGAATTGCCCCGCTGAAGTCCGACGGTGAATTTGAAACCGCTTGTATTGCATTTGTTAAAGTTTAAGAAGTGGGTGATAATGAAATGGAAAAATATGCATGGAAAGCAAAGATTAAAGACGGCACAATATCCGAATATGAAAGAAGACATAATGAAATATGGCCCGAAATGATTGATGTCTTAAAATCTGCTGGCATTAAAAATTATACTATCTGGAATATAGGAAACGAACTTTTCGGATATTATGAATGTGACAGTATTGAATATGCTTCAAAAATCCAAAGCAGTAGTGAGGTTGTTAAAAAATGGGATGAATATATGAAAGATATTCTTATTATGGAGAAAGATCCCGTCACAGGAGCACAACCTATGTTGAAGCAAGTTTTTTCGATGGAATGAACTTTAAATTATCAGGGAGGATGGTTTTTCCTTGGTGATGGTGTACTGTTTAAAAGAGGCAATATATGGCGCGGTAAGACGGTACACATAATGAAATGCTGTTATCAAGGGCGATTTACTGTCCCTTGTTAATTAATTATAAAATATATTTTTTGGAGGACAAATTATGTACAAAGCACTAAACACAGGAACACACTATGAACCTTTAAGACCCAACAGAGCATTGGGCATCAAGGACAAGTATGAATTTACACACGGCTATAAGTCAGTTTGTGTATACGACATTGAAACAATGGAATTCGTAAAAGAAATTCCAGTAGGCACAAGTCCCGACTGTCACGCAACGTCACTTGATAACACATATCTTTACATTGCGTGCTTTGAGGGATTATACTGCATAAACCTTGAAACACTTGAGGTTGATAAGGTATTGACAGAAATTCAGGAATGTTATGCAACGAACACAATGCCGGATGGAACACTTCTTGTTCACGACCTTCGCGGCGGAGTTGTTCTTGTAAAAGACATTACCGATATGGACAAAATACATATTGAGCCGAGAGTTCCGGTTATCCCCAACGGTGAGTTCAGATGCGAAATCGGTGGAAAGGGTAACTTTTTTGAAGACGGAAAATACTATCTCTGCTGTGGCTGGTTGCAGTCAAAGCTGTATCTTTTCAACGTAGAAGAAGGATTCACATTTGAGACATTTATTGATACAGATGACATTCTTCACGGCAGTGACGACCTTGTAATTAACAAGGATAAGACAAAAGCATACTGCGCATGTCACAAGGGCGTAGAAGAGAACGGTCATGTAGTTGTTGTAGATATCCCTGGCAGAAAGATTGCAAAGGTTATAAAGACCGGTGTAGGCACTTGCGGTCTTACAATGACAAGTGATGAAAGATATGTTATTGCATCTAATGACCAGGACGCATCAATTTCTGTTATCGATACAGAGATTGACGAGGTTGTAAATACACCTTGTGCGGCAGAAGGATTTAAGAACCTCGGACTCATAAGCTATATTCAGGGTATATCATGCGGTGCAGACGATTCTATATTCGTTTACGGCTGCAGCGGTAATGGTGCACTGGTAAGATTTTACGATATTGCAAACTCAAACAAATACACAATAACAAGTAAGCTTGGTATCTATGATTCTGATACAGGAGCACTGCGTCTTTAAGAGTCCTGTAAAAAAGAATAGCCTTGAGAGTATAAACTCAACGTACAAGGCAATAAAAGTGCAGTAGTTATAAAATATTTATGCTGTGGTTATAACGTTATTTTTCAAAAGGTGGAAATATAATCAATGATGTATTATTTAATGCTCTTAGGTGCGGCGGCTCTGTTTTCAATGCAGTTCTTTTTTCAGAAGAGATTTGAACGTGAATACGGAACAGATATCAAAAGTACTGTCGTTTTTTCAGTAATTACAGGCTTTATGATGACACTGGTCGGATTTATATTTGCAAAGTTTAAAATACAGGTGACACCGTTTGCACTTTGCGTTGCAGCGGTACACGGTCTTTCAAGCTTCTGCTTTACATATTTCGGGCTCAAGTCAATGCATATTGCAAACCTCTCGGTTTATTCAGTATTTTCTATGCTTGGAGGTATGCTTCTGCCTGTTTTTTACGGATTATTCTTTATCGGCGAGAAGCTTACACTTCCGAAACTGATATGCTGTATTTTGGTTATTGTTTCCGTTATGTGTACGATAAACGGAAAGAACGGTCAGAAAAAAGCATGGTTTTACTATATGGCGGTTTTTGTTGCAAACGGACTTACTGGCGTATGTGCAGCCGTACACGACCACTACACAGACATGAAGGTTGACAGTTACAGCTATATGTTCTGGGCTACATTCTTTCTGATGGTGGCAGGACTTGTTTGCTTTCCGTTCATAAAGGGCAAAAAACGGAATGTATCAAAGCGGGCATTTTTAGACCTTACAGGATTTTCAATATGCAGTGGTATAGGCAATATTATTCTTGTTGTTGCGCTTATATATCTTCCGGCTACTTTGCAGTTTCCGTTTTCTACCGGTGCTGCTGTGGTATTTTCTGCAATCATAACACTCATTACGAGAGATAAAATGACCAAAGGTGAGATTGTATCAGTTTTCATCGCTTTGGCGGCAACGGTATGTATGGTATTTTAGGTTCTGATGTTAAATAAAGAATCAGATTTCAGTGTTATAAAACAGGCGGAATACGAATAATTCAATAAAACGCAAAACGGGCAGGCTCCAAACCTGCTCGTTTTTATATACTCGAGTATAGAAAGTCAATAAAAAATTCTAAAATTTCCAATGTGGTGCGAAAATCGATATACATAGTCTGTATGGTGAGAATATAGAGAGGCGGTGCATAAGCTATGAAATCGGAATTGACAGCATTCGAAAGACGCATGGAAATTTTGATGATACTTATGAATCATAATAAAATTTTAAGATTAGCATAAGGATGTTGTGTTAATCTGTGTTATCAGAAGACTTCAGACATACATAGTACAATCTGTAAAATTCATAACATTAAGGTGGAGGTGAATGTCAATGAAAAATATGAATACAGTTACAGTATGCGAGAACCATTTCAAAAGTGACAAGCCATCAAAAGAAGCTTTTGTTCTGAAGTGGATAGAGATGATAAACAGTATAGAAAAAAATATAGTAATAAAAATGACAAAGTGATAATTCCATGGTAAAATAGAGTTATGCATAGCGGTTAATTAATTTGTTTTTATCAAGTAAAGACAAAGGAGTGAGATCAAAATGATGAAAGTTGCAATTTATTGCAGATTATCAGAAGAAGAT
>CAKSGP010000164.1 GCA_934454745.1 uncultured Clostridia bacterium | reverse complement strand
TGCCACAAATATGGCAGGCCGTGGTACAGACATTATGCTTGGCGGTAATGCTGAGTATCTTGCAAAGCACGAAATGTCAAAGCAAGGCTTTACAGATGAGCTTATTGCTGAGGCAACAGGCTTTGGTGAAACAGATGATGAGGAAATCTTAAACGCACGCCGTGTATTTACGGAGCTTAATGAGAAGTTCAAAAAGGAGATACAGCCGGAGCGTGACGAGGTTCTTAAGCTTGGCGGTCTATTTATAATAGGTACAGAACGTCACGAATCAAGGCGTATAGATAACCAGCTCCGAGGCAGAGCAGGCCGTCAGGGTGACCCGGGTGCATCAAAGTTCTTCCTATCCCTTGATGACGATTTAATGCGTATATTCGGCAGTGAACGTGTTAAAAATATGGTCAACACTTTAGGGCTTGAGGAGGATCAGCCAATAGAGGCAAAAATGCTGACAAAAGCTATTGAAAATGCACAGAAAAACCTTGAAAGCCGTAACTTTGATTCACGTAAGCACGTACTTCAGTATGACGAGGTTATGAACGAGCAGAGAAAGATAATCTACTCACAGCGTCAAAAAGTGCTTGACGGCGATGATCTTTCAGCTACAATCAAGGGTATGATAGAACAGATTATAGACAGTGCAATAGATGACTATATCGGCATCTCCGATATCCCTGAGGAATGGAACCTCCGTGCACTTACAGAGTTTGCAAACTCAAATCTCCGTGCTAATGGTGCATTCGCAGTATCTGAGGATGATTTTAATACCATAACAAAAATGGATATTAGAGATGAGCTTGTAAAAATCGCAAACGAAAAATATAAATCCCAGTGCGAGATTTTTGGCGAGCAGATGTCTGAGCTCGAACGTGTTCTTATGCTCCGTGTTGTAGACACTTTATGGATGGATCATCTTGACGAAATGGAACAGATTAAGCGTGAAATAGGTCTTAGAGCTTACGGTCAGCACGATCCTGTTGTAGAATACCGTTCTGTTGCAACTGAACTATACGAGGGTCTTTTAGAGTCGATCAAGCGTGATACGGTTAAGTATGTCCTAAGTGCTCAGCCACGCATCAAAATAGAGCGTGAACAGGTTGCAAAGCCTATGGATACAGGTTCTGACGGCACTTTAAAGGCACAGCCCAAGCGTTCTGATAAAAAAGTAGGCAGAAATGAGCCTTGTCCCTGCGGTAGCGGTAAAAAATATAAGCACTGCTGCGGCAGATAAAACGCAAAACAATATATTAAAAGGATGTGATTAATAATGTTAGAGTACGATGAGTACAGACTCGCCCTATTGGGTATGGAAAAAAGCATTAATGATTTGAGGGATTCACTTTGACATCACAGGACTTGTTTCTGAGATAGAAAAGCTTGACGAAGAATGTGCCGCTCCCGATTTCTGGGATGATATGGCAAATTCACAAAAGGTTTTACAAAGGTCAAAAAACCTTAAAGACAAGCTCGCATCATTTGAGGATATAGAAAGCACCCAGCAAGATACCCTTATAATGATAGAAATGGCAGAGGAAGAAAACGACGCTTCTCTTGTAGGCGAAATCGGAAATACCGTTGAGGAGCTTACAGCTAAAATTGAAAAAATGCGTCTTGAAACCCTTTTAAGCGGAAAATACGACAGTTCAAATGCTATTCTAACCTTCCACGCAGGCGCAGGCGGTACAGAGGCACAGGACTGGTGCGAAATGCTTATCAGAATGTACCAGATGTGGGCACAGAAAAACGGTTTTACTGCCGAGATTATGGACTCACTTCCCGGTGATGAAGCCGGTATTAAAAGCTGTACTATGGAAATTTCAGGACTTAACGCTTATGGTTATCTTAAAGCAGAAAAGGGTATCCACCGTCTTGTAAGAATTTCCCCATTTAACTCACAGGGCAAGAGAATGACGTCTTTCTCATCTGTTGAGGTTATGCCGGAGCTTGACGATAATATTGATATAGATATACGTCCAGAGGACGTTAAAATGGACGTGTTCCGTGCATCAGGTGCAGGCGGACAGCACATAAACAAAACCTCATCCGCTGTCAGACTTACACACATTCCCACAGGAATTGTTACATCGTGTCAGACACAGCGTTCACAGCTCCAGAACAGAGAATACGCAATGAAAATGCTAAAAGCAAAGCTTGTTGAAATGGCAGAGCAACAGCAAAAAGAGAAAATCTCCGAAATTCAGGGAGTACAGACCGAAAACGGTTGGGGTAACCAGATACGTTCTTACGTGTTCCAGCCATATACTATGGTTAAGGACTTAAGAACAGGCTTTGAAATGGGAAATATCCAAGCTGTAATGGACGGCGAGCTGAACGGATTTATTAACGCATATCTCACCGCCGCAAATCTTGGTACATTAAAGAAGTAACATAACAAAATACCATCTAAACACATACAGTTTTTGATGGTATTTTTTATTTGCAATTCATATCTCCACGTAGCAAAAAACTTGCAAACAGCATAATATACCTTATAAAATTCATTTGTTTAGAACCGAAAGGAGATGTGCATACAATGTTCAAAACCGTTTCTGTTATAGGTGGTGATCTGCGTCAGCTTACTCTTGCAGACGGATTGCGCAATAACGGCTACACCGTCACCGTTTACGGATTTACCGACAACATAAATTATGATCAAAATACAACCGATATAAATACAGTCCTTGACAGCGAAATAATAATTCTGCCTGTTCCTGTGTCCTTTGACGGTACATATATTAATATGCCGTATTCAGATTTAAAGCTTGACACTTATGAATTTGTGTCTAAATTAAATCCAACATCTCTTATATTTGGCGGATGTATTTCAAAAGAATTCTCCGAATCATTAAATAAAAGAGGAATAAAGCATCGTGATTATATGCTACGTGACGAGCTTGCAATAAAAAATGCAGTTCCAACTGCGGAGGGTGCTATTGAGATTGCAATATCTGAGACACCCATTACACTGCATAACAGCAAATGCCTCGTTTTCGGCTACGGCAAGGTAGGAAAAATCTTGGCAAAATCACTCGATGCCCTCGGTGCAAAAACCTATGTTTCAGCACGTAAATATGCCGATCTTGCACTTATTGAAGGTCATGGCTGTTATCCATTAACCGATAATGAGGCAAAATCAAGGCTCGGTGAATTTGATATAATCTTTAATACCGTTCCCGCCCTTATTTTAGGCAGGGATGAATTATGCCGAATTCGCCCTGATACACTCGTTATTGATCTTGCCTCAAAGCCCGGCGGGGTTGATTTTAATACTGCAAAGGAGCTTGGTGTACACGTAGTGTGGGCTTTATCTTTGCCGGGGCGGATTGCGCCGGTAACGGCAGGAATAATCATTAAGGATACTATAATTAATATGTTGCGAGAGGAGGTATAGAAATTGGAACTCAAACATAAAACAATCGGTTTTGCAATGTGTGGTTCATTTTGTACATTCAAAAAAGCATTAGAGGCCGCAAACTCACTCAAAGCAACAGGTGCTAATATAATCCCCATAATGAGTGAAACGGCATATTCCACCGATACAAGATTTGGCATTTGTATGGATTTTCGGAAACAGCTTGAAGAAATAACGGATAACGAAATACTCCACACAGTTTATCAAACCGAACCCATTGGCCCAAAAAAGCTTCTTGATGCACTTGTCATCCTCCCCTGTACAGGAAACACACTTGCTAAACTTTCAAATGCCGTTGCAGATTCATCTGTAACACTTGCGGCAAAAGCACATCTAAGAAACAAACGTCCATTGATTATAGGCGTATCTACAAATGACGGATTAGGTGCGGCAGCAGAGAACATAGGCAGACTTTTAGCAAGAAAGCATTGCTTCTTTGTGCCATTTGGTCAGGACGACTGCATAAATAAGCCAAATTCGCTTGTTTCTGACTTTACAAGGCTTAATGCTACTATTGAG
>CAKSGP010000163.1 GCA_934454745.1 uncultured Clostridia bacterium | reverse complement strand
AAGCAAGCCTTAAAGGTAAAAGAAAAATGGCTGGATGGAGTGATGAGTTTCTTGCTGAACTTTTAGATGCACCATGGAATAATGAAGAAATTAAGTAATGCGTCAGCCCTGTTTGAATCTTGACTGAAGGCCTTTTTCAAAATAGTATATATAAAAAACAGGGAGCTGTGTCAAAACGAAAGTTTTGATGCAGCCCCCTTTAAGGTTTGTCAGAATTGATCAAATGCGGGGCGCTGAGGATGAGACCGACAGGAGTTTACTGATGTAAGTGACTGAGGTCGCATTCCGAAAGCAACGCATCAGTTTGCAATTAGAACACACCGCCTTTTTATTGATATGTTATAGTAAGCCCCTCTGAAACTACTCGATAAGTAACCCCTCTCCCTGCTTACTAAGCAGGCCTTCGACTACTTAATAAGCAGACTAAGCTCTACTTACTAAGTAATTTTCAACCTTTTCGATAAGCAGTTTTTTGTCAAGATGGCCAAAGCAACTTGCGCCACACCACACACCTGCAAATAATCCCAATATTAACTGTATTGGTTTGTAACCACGGTTGGATCCTTGAAGTGGAATATCTCTTTGCATAACATGCTCTTCAAAATGGCATTTCTCAAGCATTTTGAAGAACAGGGAAAGACCACCAAAAGGTGTTATTTTCTTATTTACGAACTTTAGGTCACAGTTTCGCATCGGAATATGTGCTTTTTTCGTGGTAAAGATAGTAAATATCTATGAGTCAGGTATATACAAGGCTGTTTTCCTAATGGAGGTCATTAGAAATAACAAGAAGCTTTTTCTAATGACCGATTTGGGTTAAAGCCATATCATATGACATGTGCTTGATTACACACAGCAGTCAAGCACACAACAAGTGTACAGAATATACACACCCTAAAGTTTATCTACTTAACCAGAAACTTTTTTGTCTGATCTTTGTAGTTCAGCAAATAAATGCCACTTTCCAAAAAGAAGCTACATTGGCCGCTATTATCCGTTGTGTGAGTGGATACAGCTCTTCCGTCTATTCCATAAATGGTAAATGGAGTCCGGACAGGAAGTCCTTCCACTTGTATCCGGTTATCTGAAACAGACAGATGGAACGACACTGCATTTATTTCATCCACACCTGTTCCGGTCTGATACGTGACAATGTTATTATCGGAAAGCTTCAACTGACAGACGTTATTGTAATAGATTATCTTCTGTAAATCGGTTGCTGCCAATCGATAACCGCTACGACCGGTAGCAACTATAGTTCCGGCCGGAGGTGTATCGACATAACTGATCTGCCAGTTATTCCGTAAGGCCGGATTAACTAAGAGACGGTTTCCGTCATTCAGCAAAGTTAATCCGCTGACTTTTGCCGATCCGCCTATTTGCAAATCAGACCAGGTATAAAGATCACAGTCCTCATTGCCGGATATTTCACCTCCGGTCATAGTGAAAGTACAATTATCACTGACAAAGACACCTCCGCAACCATCAGTCACTTTATTGGAAGATATTCGACCTCCGGTCATTATAAACTCTCCTCCGGCATTATTTACGACAGTTCCGATCTGGCCGCTGTTGGCTGAGATTTCTCCATCGGTCATTGTAAATGTTCCTTCATTATAAACGGCACTACCATAGGCTCCGGTATTACCGGAAATAGTACCTCCGTTCATTGTCAATACACCACCCCGTGCTACACAAATTGCACCGGAAGGAGAATCAGCTTCCGAACGGTAGCAGTTCTTTATCGAAACACCGTCTTTCAATTTCAACTTCCCGTAGACAATCAGGGTTCCATCCTTCTGCCTAAGCACATTGCCATCAATCGTAATATCCTCCAATTCTAAAGAATAACCGGAACGGATACGAAGCATAGCATAAGGGTTATCATTGCTTCTTATTAACTTTCCTCCTTTTAAACGGATGTGTTTATTTATATCCAATGGTTTTTCCAGTGTAATGCCATCACTGGGGATAAAGATTTCAGTAGGACTATCTTCGGAGCCTTCGGGAGCGTTGTCGATAGCACCTTCAAGTTCTTCTTCAGTTGTTGGATTGCTGGGGGTTGGGTCGGGATCGGGATCAGGGTTCGGATCGGGAACAGTTCCTTCATCATAAAATACTTCTGCTGTACAAACCGCATCATCGGATGATTTTATTTTAGTCACATATCCGTCCTCATCAAAGGTGTATTCAAAAGTTACATTATCCACTCCCCTCAGTAGTTTTTTATCTTTTTTGCCGAAATAGCCAAGAAAATCCATTTGGAGATTCCATTCTCCAAATGATTGAACGAACATCCTGTTAAAATCAAGGTTTGCTTTATTTTCATAAGCGGTATAAATATATTCATAGACTGTGTTCCTGTTTCCTTCTTTAATGTTTGCTTTATCTAAATTTCCATCAACCCAGCTATATTCCGCATAAATACCCCAACTGCCTGCATCATCATACGTTAATGGATACCCATTCTCATCATATACCAACGAAAAATCTTGTGTAAATCCCTCTGCATCCATACAAGTAGCCTCTTCAACATATCCCATTTCATTCAATTCACAAACGGCAGATTCGCCGACTTCAGACTTCGTCAAACGATTGACCGGCGAACTCTTCACCGTCAATGTTTTACCGTTCACATTATACAAAACTTCTGCATTCTCAAAGAAGTTCCTATAATAATATCCCTTATTGATCGTTTTAACGACTCGTCCTTGTGCATCATATTCGAAATACATGGACATTGTTTTATGTTCACCTTCTTCATAAAAATCCATCCGCCTAACCAATTTTTGTGCCGCTTTCCCTGATGATCTTAAAGACTGATTCTCTTTCTCTATCCCTTTCTGCAAATCCAACTTCAATGTCTTTTGAGATAACGCCTTATAAGGGACCGTCACAATAAACCCGATTAACAACGCAAAAGAAATAACTAACTTATTCATAATACTAGATAATTGTAACACTGAGGCCCGAAGTGTTTTAAAAAAAAGAAGTATGAGCCTGTTAGTTTATCCAATCAAAGAGGCTCTGGCGTAACCAAAAATTTTCCAGATTCTTTTGATTCGGAATAAGCTAAATACTTCTATAACAATACTTCGGTGAATTTTTTACCGAAAAATTAAAAGTTAAACCCAAATCGTTCATTATAAGTGTAATAATTCGTGGTTAAGTCTGTAATACGTTGACAATGAATTGTTTGCAAAACCCTTTTTCTAATGGCGGTCATTAGAAAATTCTATTTGCAAAAAAGTTTATAATCAAGTAGTTATAAAGTTAACCACGAAAATGCTCGTTCTAATGACTAATTTGGGTTAAAATAGTAAGAAGAATTTCTGATTCCATATTTCAATAGTTTACGCTTACCTGTTCCCTATGGCTAAGCTGTTATAAAATAAAAAGGTGTGGGAACTATATATGTTTTACCCTACTGACAGGCTTCTCGCATTGCCTTTGGAGTGGATAAAACAATAGCCCCACACCAGTTTGTGATATAGAAACCTTATAAAAGGTAAGTATATAACAAATGATGTGGATGCTATTGCTACCATCTTCACTCCATTTCAAATTTTGCGAGAATTTGTCAGTAGGAGATAATTTCAATAACACCTTTCGTTAAACGTATGTCCTTCCAATTCTCTAACGCATTAGTTCGTTGGAATTGGTGCAAAGATAATGAAAGGTTTTAAATCATTAGATATGAAGTGAGGAGAAATAGTAACTATCGTGCCATTAAACCCAAATCGGTCATTAGATTACGATTCTTGTTGGTGCTTGTTTTGAATAGCAATGGCTGCGTTGAAGACGTATTTATCAACCATAAAATAGGGATAGTCGCAAAGTACTTTGAAAGTTTACAACTTATTGATTGCTAATGTGGTATATTTGTTGTAATTTAGCTAAAGGAAATAAAAATTCCTCCGAATACCGTAG
>CAKSGP010000162.1 GCA_934454745.1 uncultured Clostridia bacterium | reverse complement strand
GTTTATAACATTGTATTTTTTGCCGGTAACATCTTCCATACCCTCAACAGTACTGCGGTATTTAAAGGCAAGGCTCTCTGCAATTGCACGAACAACAGCACCTGTTGTTTCGGGAACTTTCTGACCGGTTTTTTTACAGTATTCACGAATTCTCTTTGGCATATTGCCCGGGGTCTGGAATTCCGGATAATCAGGATCGATAAGACTTGCAAAGGGCTCAGCTTCGCGTGCTTCACGCTCAAGCTCGTCAAATGAAAGCAAGGTACCTTCTCTCTGCCACTGGCGTCTGGATTCCTGGATAAGCCACAATCCCATAATGTTCTTAAGGAATCTTATTGACTTGTTAACTCCGCCTTCGTTTGTGAAGTTATATTTTAAGGCATCCTCTGATACATTCGGCTTATCAAGCTCAACGCCCATAAGTGACCAGGTGCCTGATGATATATATATAAAGTCCTCATCATCAACTACCGGAACTGATGCAACAGCAGAACCTGTATCGTGAGATGCAACTGCAACTACTGGTATTTCACCTACTCCAAGTTCCTCTGCAAGCTCTGGCTTAAGAGTTCCGACAATTTCGCCTGGATAAATCATATCAGCAAACATATCGGTCTTAATTCCAAATTTATCCAACATGCTGTATGCCCAGTCAAATCTCTGTGAATCAAACATCTGTGATGTTGATGCAATTGTATATTCAGTACGTTTTTTCCCTGTTAAGAAGAAGTTAAACAAATCAGGCATAAACAGCATTGTTTTTGCTTCTTTTAATGCTGAATCATCTGCAAGTTTTGATGCAAGTAACTGATAAAGTGTATTAAACCAGTTAAAAGCAATTCCGGTTTCTTTAAATATTTCATCTTTTGGCACAATTGCAAAAGCCTTATCAAACATACCGTCTGTTCTTGTATCACGGTAATGATATGGATTTGAAAGCAGTTTGTCATTTTTGTCAAGCAAGCCGTAGTCAACACCCCAGGTATCAATACCTATTGCATCAATATCTCCGTCACCTGAATGGACGCAATTTAAGATACCCTGTTTGATTTCAAAAAACAATCTTAATGCATCCCAGTAAAAACTGCCGTTTACAGTTACGGGATCGTTTGAAAAACGATGTTTCTCCTCCAATGTAATTGTTTTACCGTCGAATTTTGCAAGCATTGCTCTTCCTGATGAAGCACCGAAGTCAAATGCAAGAAATTTATAAATCTTTGACATAGAAAATCTCCTTTGCTATTTTATTGTACATACAAACCTACACACACATTATACAATATATTCCCTAATATGTCAATAAAAAATAGATGCCCTTGCTAAAAAAATATATATATTTTATACAAAAAACCAATATGTACAAAGATATAATATTAAAATGTATTTTTTTATCGAAATATATTCTTGAAAAAGGTGAATTAATGTGTTATAATTAACGCGTATGAAATTTAGAGTTAAAAAAGAGTTAAGCTATTGGCTTGGTTTAACAGAGAATATAGAATATTATGAGAGGGACAACAATGAAAATAACATTTAACAGTAGAATTAAATTTGGAATATCTTTAGTTTTCGCTTTGTTTATGTGGTCATTCTCCTGCACGAATTTTGTGCTGTTTAAAGTCCATAACGGGACGGAACAGCTGATGAGCTTTATAATGTCTTTGGTATGTTCGGGACTTATATTCTTTTTCGGCGGATTTAAAATTGAAATGAGTGAAAAAACCGAAAAGATAGTTGCAGTTATTGCGTATGTAATATCTCTCTTGGGTGCAATGAATATATCAATACCTTTTTACGGTGCGTACTATGGAGGAATATTTTTGTACTTTGTAAACGTTGCGTTTTATGCAGTCTTTGCAGGACTTGCATTGCTGTTTACAGGCAGCTTCAGGGTTTCGGCAATCACTGCACTTAGCGTTTCGTATCTGTATAATGCAATAAGCTTTATAATATATTCATTCAGAGGTTCACCCCTTATGCCTACTGACTTTATGGCAATAGGTACTGCGATGGGCGTTGCGGCACAGTATAAATTCAAGCTGAAATATGAAATCATAAGTGCAACAACTCTTGCAATTGTTCAATTTATGATTGCATTTAAATTTCCCATAAAGCTACAGCTTCAAAAGAAAAGGTGGATCGTACATATATCGGGTATTCTTGCAGCTGTATTATGTGCGTTATTTGTAACGAATGTGGATTATTCGTACTATGATGTATCAGTGTTCAGCCAGCGTAATGCAAACCGTGATCATGGTTCAGCTGTTGGATTTTATGTTAATGCGACAAAGATGGGACTTGAGCAGAAAAACAATTACAGCCCAATGACTATTAATGACCGTCTTTCTACGTATGATTCAAATGTTAAGGATATAAAGAATAAACCTAACGTTATTGTTATTATGAACGAGAGTTTTTCAGACTTACGTTCAGTAGGTGATTTTAAAACAAACCAAGAGTACCTTCCTTTCTTTAATTCGCTAAAGAAAAACACAATAAAGGGTACAACCCTTGTTTCCCCTTTTGGCGGAATGACCTGTAACTCAGAATATGAATTTTTAACAGGTATGAACACGGGCTTATTTGACTCGCCGACTATACCATATATGCACATCATTGACAGCAAAATGCCGTATTCACTTGTATCCCATATGGAAAATCTTGGCTACACCTCAACAGCGATACATCCCTATTATGCAAAGGGGTGGCAGAGGAACATAATATACGATTATCTCGGCTTTGATGACTTTGTAAGTATAGAGGACTTTGAAGTTCTAAATGAGGAAAATGAGTATCTAAGAAAATACATAAGCGACAGATGTAATTACAGAACATTGCTAAATCAGCTATATGCAAAGGAGGACGGAGAGAAAGCCTTCATTTTCAACATAACAATGCAGAATCATGGCGGATTTGATTATGAGGATTTTCAGTCTGACGTGCTTTTAGAGGGTATGAACGGAATATATCCGAAAACTGAGCAGTATCTATCATGTATTCGTCAGTCAGATATTGCGCTCCAGGAGCTCTTAACAGAGCTTGAAAACTATGATGAGCCCGTAGTGGTTGCATTATTTGGTGACCATCAGCCCGCGGTAGAGGACGAATTTTTTGAGGAGCTTTATGGCAAATCTCTTGACGATATAACAGAAGAGGAAAGAACCCGTATGTACACAACTCCGTTTATGATATGGGCAAACTTTGACATAGATGAGGCAGATGGTGTAAAAACAAGTCCTTGCTTCCTTTCGAATAAGGTTATGGAAATTGCAGGACTGCCAAAGAGCCGTGTTCAGTTATATCTTGATGATGTACAGCAGGATATAATGCAGTTAAATCCTTTTGGATACTATGACAAAGACGGCGTATGGCACGATAAAGAGGACAATGGTGAGCTTGATGAATATTACGATTTACAGTATTCACTGTTAAATGGTGAAAACCTCAATTACGATTTTGCAATTTACGGACGTGCTTATGATATTATAGGTAATTACATACTATCTCCGAAATATGTATTTAAGGATGAGGCAGACGCAATTAAGGCTGACTATATCAAAAGACAATAAAAAGGGGTATATAAAAATAGCGCAGACCACATAATGATGTGAGTTAGACTTTTTGGCGTAGTAGTTAATAACTGCTACGCTATTTTTATGCAGCCAAGGTTTTGAGTCTGTATTGTACCGGACTCATCCACCCGAATTTATCTTTTATCCTTTTCTTGTTATAGTATTTTATGTATTTCTCAATAACCTCCTCTAAACGCAGCTCCGCAACTCTTTTAAATTTGCTCGTACAACTTTTAATTTCAATTCATAACTATATTTTGTCATAAAAAAACCGACCTCCCAATCGTTAGATTTTTGCTCTAACGTTTGGGGATCAGTTCAACAACCCTTAGACTTTAATATTATAACCGTAATCTCAGGTCTATTAAATAACCGCGGTAT
>CAKSGP010000161.1 GCA_934454745.1 uncultured Clostridia bacterium | reverse complement strand
ACCTTCCCCGATTCATATAAAAGTTTGTATTCCTCCGCTTTTTCAAGATCACCAAGTTTGAGTGCATTACGCATACGTATATAATTGTAGTCCATAACCATGGTTTCCTTTCGTAATTTGTATATCACAAAGCCCTACTAATACTGTTTACATATATTCTACCATAAATTTTCTCAAATTTCAAATATATTAAATTAATATGAACATTTTTCACTTCATATTGACTATATTCTCGAAAAAATATATAATATAGAAGTTAAAGGAGGTATGTTATGCTGACAAGGATTCTAACAGTAATTTCAGCGGTTTTCGGTGTTCCTGTATTTATTAACGGAGCAACCCTTATAGCAAGCGGAGCAAATAACATCGGCACATATCTTACTGTTCTTTTCGGACTTATATTAATCATTATTGCAATTTTTATGAAAATGATCAGGAAGCTTATAATATATCCTGTTTTTAAATTACTCGGGACTGTACTTATTTCTTTATGCGTTCTTGCATTTATCAGTTCTGTGTTTTTATTTACCTACGGTAAAGCTGACACTGCAACATACAATGAGGATTATCTGATAGTTCTCGGATGCGGGCTTAACGGCACAGAGCCTTCACAGATGCTTATAAACAGACTTGATAAGGCAGTAGAATATGCTGATAAAAATGAAAGCTGTAAAATCATCGTAACAGGAGGTATGGGACCAGGCGAGGACATCACGGAAGCTAAGGCAATGCACGATTATCTCGTAAGCAAAGGTATTTCAAGCAACAGAATTATGCAAGAGGATAAAGCAACCTCAACAACGGAAAACTTCCAGTTAACAAACGAACTGACCGATAAGGATTTGCAGTCAAAAACAGCTGTTTTTATAACTAATGATTTTCACGTTTACCGTGCATCATCATTGGCTCGGCTTCAGGGCTTGTCCTTAAACCACCTCAATGCGCCCACACCCTTAAACTGCATAATCCCCTCATATCTTCGTGAAAATCTCGCACTTATACAGATGGTTGTATTTAACAAGTAATCAATATGTATAACTTTTAGGGCTGTAGCAAAATGATATAATCCCCTTAGAGTAGACACTTGAAATAACAAAAGTATTTCAAGACTATTCCAAGGGGGTTTTTCTATGCCTAATTTTAAAGTTACATATGAAGAAAAGTTACAAGCAATTTTATAGTATTTAAATGAGGATACATTCCAAAAAGCTGTGGCAAAAAAATATGCACCCCATAAAAAGGTGGAGTGCATATCATAAATCTTTTGTTATTTACACTGTCTACTTGACAGGGTGGGGTTCATTAAGCAATAGCCTCAATCTGTTTTTAGAACTGATATAATCCCTCATCTATGTACCTTGCCATTGCGGCACGAACATAGTCGGAATCCTCTTTATACGTAACCCCGTACCACTTCTCAGCCGTTTGGAGAACACGTACAGGCTTATTCTCCTCTACTATTCTTTTACTTACTACTGAGGGCAAGTAGCATTCTGATTTTGGCACTGATATCTTTTCGTCTAAGAACAACTTGAATTCCTTTTCAATATAAGGGAATATATCAGGAGTAAGTCCCCACATATTCATTGAAACAATTGTATCCATGGGAATAGCAGAATTTTTATCAAGTGCAGTATGCTCGGTTACGCTTTTCAAATATCCGTTCTCAACTTCGCATACACCACGTGATACAGTTCCGTTTTCACTTATCGTATTGCCAAGCTTGTAGCCTATCATACAGGTTTCTCCGTTATTTTCAAGCTGGTCGTGGATAATTTTATACGATGACTGACCATAGAAATCATCGGCATTTATTACAGCAAAGGGTGATGATATTGCATCTCTTGCACACAGAACTGCGTGAGCTGTACCCCAAGGCTTTTCTCGGTCTCGTGGTACTGTGTAGCCATCGGGCAGAGCGTCAATACTCTGGAATACATAGTCTACATCAATCATTTTTTCTATACGTTTTCCGCAAACCTCTCGGAATTCTTTTTCTATTTCTTTTTTTATTATAAAAATAGCTTTATTAAATCCCGCTTTTACTGCATCGTACACAGAAAAATCGAGAATTATTTCACCATTAGGGCCAATGGGTGCAATTTGCTTCAAACCGCCAAATCGGCTTCCCATACCTGCCGCCATAATAAGTAATTCAGTATTCATAATCTTTACTCCTTTTAGAATCATACGTTAAGTATACCATAAATATCTCCACAATGCAAGTATGCCAATGCAAAAAACCGCTTCGCATTCGCGAAACGGTTTTAATTTCACTTACAAGCCTGAATCAATCCTCAACCTTGATTACTTCCTTACCCTTGTACTGTCCGCAGTTCGGGCAAACTCTGTGAGGCAACTTCAGCTCGTGGCACTGGGGGCATTCAACCAAATTCGGTGCTGTAAGCTTCCAGTTAGCACGTCTTTTATCTCTTCTGGCTTTTGAAACTTTATTCTTAGGTACTGCCATTAGTTACACCTCCATTAAAATAACAACACTCTATATTACCTGATAATCAAAACGAATTATTCTTTCGTCTGATTTAGTATATCCGCTAATGCCTGCCATCTGGGATCTATATAATCATTATCACAGTCACAGTCACCCTCATTCAAATTTTTGCCGCAAGTGGGACAAAGGCCCTTGCAATCCTCCGAACATAGGTATCTGCCTGATATATTCATAAGAAAATGGTCTGCAATAATTTCGTCAAGCTCAATTTCGTAACCGTCAAAAAGAATAATATCCTCTGATTCGGCATCATTCTCTTTACGCTGTGATAAAAGCTCGTTCACAGAAAATCCAACATCTACCCTGATTTCATCAAGACAACGTGCACATTCTGTTACCATATTGCCTGTAACATCAGCCTCAAGAGTGAGGGACTGACCGTTATTATATATCCTTCCCGTAATCTTAAGCGGCTCATCAAATCGATAGTCCTCGCCAAGAAACTCGGCATTGTTAAAGCCGGCATCGCCTGAAAACTTCACCTCTGCACCTGTTACTTTGATTACAGACGATAAATCTATCTTCATATTCAGCCTCCGATGATGTATGGTATTTAAACATTAACGGCAAAATTAAGAGTATGATTACTTCAATTCAACCTTAGCGCCTGCTTCCTCAAGCTCAGCCTTAATCTTCTGAGCCTCTTCAGCCGGGCAAGCTTCCTTAATTGTTGAAGGAGCACCGTCTACTGCAGCCTTTGCTTCCTTAAGACCAAGACCTGTTATGTTCTTAACGATCTTGATAACGTTCATCTTTGAAGCACCTGCCTCTGCAAGAATTACATCAAACTCTGACTTCTCTTCAGCTGCTGCTGCACCGTCACCTGCTGCACCTGCAACCATAACTGGAGCTGCTGCACTTACGCCGAACTCTTCTTCCATCATCTTTACTAACTCTGCTACTTCAAGTAACTTTAATTCCTTGATTGAATCAAGAATTGCATTCAAATCTGCCATTGTATTTTCCTCCTGTAAATACTATTTTTAATTTAAAATTATTCTTCCGGAGCTTCTTCTGCTGCCGGTGCCTCCTCTGCGGGAGCTTCTTCTGCTGCAGCTTCCTCTGCTGCGGGAGCAACTTCTGCTACGGTTGCTTCTTCTGTTGCAGATGCTTTCTTGGCTATAAGGTCTGCTATCTCTTCACCGCCGTCAGCGATAGTAGCAAGCAATCTTGCAAGACCGCTGATAGGTGACTGCAAGCTGCCCATCATCTTCGCAATCAATGTCTCGAAGTCCGGTGTAGCTGCAAGCTTCTTAACCTCATCAAGGCTCATTACTGAACCATCCATAAAGCCGCCCTTGATTTCAAGCTTTTCGTTTGACTTTGCAAATTCTGAAATAACCTTTGCAGGAGCAACTGCATCCTCTTCTGAAACTGCAAGAGCTGTCGGTCCGTGTAAAACCTCATCAAGACCTTCAAGCCCGATTTCGTCAACTGCACGCTTTAAAATCTTGTTTTTAATAACAAAATACTTTACGTTTGCTTCACGAAGCTTATTACGAAGCTCTGTAT
>CAKSGP010000160.1 GCA_934454745.1 uncultured Clostridia bacterium | reverse complement strand
CGCTTGAATATATGGTTTTTATGGGATATGTAAGTTTGGCAAGCTTCGAGCCACCGTGAAAATCCATATCCGAGGTATAGGCATTTGCGGTGTTTCCCACACATCTGCCCTCGTGCTCCATACCGAAATATTCAACCTCGTGACCTTTGCTTTTTAAATAATCGCCTAATTTAAATATGTATGTTTCACTGCCTCCGTTCGGGTAGAGAAACTTGTTAACCATTAATATTTTCACATTGTCCTACCTTTCGTACAATTCCAACGTTTTATCAACCACATCGTCCCAGTTATATTTACAGCAAATATAATCGCTTGCAGAATCTTTATATTTCTGCACCGTATCGGGGTTATCACACAGCGACTGCAATGTATCCTGCAAGGCGGCTGTATCACCCTGCTTAAAAACAACAGCCTTATCCTGCACAACCTCGGTACATTCGGGAATACTTGAAACCACGCAGCAATTGCCGTAACTCATAGCCTCAAGCAGACTTATCGGCATACCCTCAAGGTCACTCGGCAAAACGTAAATATACGCGTTGCTGTAAAGCTCTTCAAGCGTTTTTCCCTGAATAAATCCCGTAAAAATAATTCTGTCATCATCAACGGCCTCATGCTCGATTTCATTCATAAAATCCGTCGTATCGCTCGAACCGCCTGCAATCACAAGTTTTTTATCGGTTTTAATATTTTTGAACGCCTTTATCAAATATAAAATCCCCTTTTCGGGAACAATCCGTCCCAAAAACAGAATATAATTATCCTTTTCAAGACCCCAGTTTTGCTTGATAACATCAGCCGCCTGTATCGGCATTTTATCAATTCCGTTGGGGATAAACTTTGTTTCACGGTTATATGTATCTTTAAAATATTGCTGAACATTCTTTGAGAGAACAATAATTTCGTCAGCGCATTTTGCGGCAACCTTTTCGCCGAACTGCAAATATTTTGTTGCAAAACCGCCCCATTTCGCCCTCTGCCAATCAAGACCGTGTATGGTTGCGACAACATGCTTTCCAAACAATTTCGGTATCCACATCATAGCGCACGGACCCTCGGCGTGAAAATGCACGACATCATAGTTTCCGAAAGCCGCACACACTGCCGCACAAAATGACGAAGTCATTGCCGCAAGCCCCTTAACATTCAGTGTAAACACCTTTTTGAGCCTGACACCGTTGTAGTCCTTCACATCCACCGTTCCGAATTCTTTTCCCGAAACGTGTGCACCGCTGCGGTTGTAAACCGTCACACCGTGACCTTTTTTATGCATTCGTGACGACAACTCACCTACGACAATTTCAACTCCACCCTCTCGTGACGGTATTCTCTTGTGTCCTAACATTGCTATTTTCATTATTTGTCACCATACATCTTTTCGTAATAATCCTGATATTCTCCGCTGATGATATTTTTCCACCACTCTTGATTTTCAAGATACCAGTTCACGGTTTTAACAATACCGTCGTCAAATTTCGTTTCAGGAAGCCAGCCGAGTTCGGTATGAATCTTGGTCGGGTCAATCGCATAGCGCAAATCGTGCCCTTTTCTGTCCGCCACATATGTGATAAGGCTTTCGGGCTTTCCCAAAAGCTCAAGTATTTTCTTTACAATATAGATATTTGTCTTTTCATTATGCCCGCCGATATTGTAAACCTCGCCTACTCTGCCTTTGTGTATTATAAGGTCAATCGCCTTGCAGTGATCCTCAACATAAAGCCAATCGCGAACATTAAGCCCTTCGCCGTACACCGGGAGAGGCTTGTCCGCAAGCGCGTTTGCAATCATAAGCGGAATAAGCTTTTCCGGAAAATGATACGGACCGTAATTGTTTGAACAGCGCGAAATTGTCACAGGCAACCCGTAGGTTCTGTTATATGCCTGAACAAGCAGGTCTGCCGACGCCTTTGATGACGAATACGGACTTGATGTATGTATCGGTGTTTCTTCGGTAAAGAACAAATCCGGTCTGTCAAGCGGTAAATCACCATATACCTCATCGGTCGAAACCTGGTGATAACGCTCAATTCCGTATTTTCTGCACGCGTCCATAAGCGTTGCAGTACCCATTATATTTGTTTTAAGAAAAACACCGGGATTATCTATTGAGCGGTCAACATGCGACTCTGCCGCAAAGTTAACAACAATATCGGGTTTTTCCTCTTCAAACAATTCAAAAACCCCTTTGCGGTCGCAAATATCACCCTTTACAAACTTAAAATTCGGGTTGCCTATTACGGATTTTAACGTCGAAAAATTTCCCGCATATGTAAGTTTATCAAGGCATATAATTCTGTACTCGGGATATTTTTTAAGCATATAAAATATAAAATTGCTCCCGATAAATCCGGCTCCTCCGGTAACAATAACTGTTTTATTCATATTATATTCTGTATATTAAAACTTCTAATTCATTTCACAATCCTGTATATTTCACTCAAATCTTCCATATCGCTTTTTTTCGACATTGAATATTCTTTAAGACGCTTACTCACCATATGCATTTCCGTAAAAGGTATTTTTACTAAACGGTAAATCCACATTATCGGCAACAGCCAGCTGTGCGAAACCAATATCGAATATTTTTGTTTCATATACGGCAACGGTTCAAAGAAGTAACTCAAAAACTTTTTCTTCCAATACTTATTTTTAAATTGCTTACTGTCCGCCTGACCGAACGATGCCATATTCAATTTCTGGCTTACAGTACCAAAGCTTCCGCCTCTGAAAACAAACAATTCAAGCTTATTCAAAACTTTATCATTGTCTTTCTTATCAAGAAACCATCTTTCAGCCAACTTAACTGTTTATTCTTCTATCTCGGAAAGATTTGCTTTTTCAAGATACTGCCGCACTTTGGTTTTATCAATCATATTTTTACTCTGCATAATCCATATATCGCCAAAAAGGCGCAGACCTGCACCGCCATAACGCAAGTGTTTGGCAATGTGCGCTATCAAATGCACATACAGAAAATTTATATCAAACCCATATGTATGACTTGTTCCGCTTTTAAGTTTCGCATAATTCCAAGCCTTTGACAAAAGAGCCTGAGAACGGTCATCATCACCTACAAGCTTTCTGTGCAGTTCAAAATGAAAAAATGTACTTTTTGTAAATTCATAATGTACACCGTGATTTTCATATATATAATTAAACTTATATCCCTCATTCTCGACAACAGCACGCGCCGATTCCAAATCTTCCCCGCGCACAAGCACATCAATATCACCGCTTTTTCGGTAGTTGGGCATAGGATAAAAATACTTTACAACACTTCCCTTAAGCGGAATATAATCTATCCCTGCATCCTCAAAAGCCTTCCCGATTTTTTCAAGCTCCATTGTCTGCAAGGTGTCAATTTTTATTGACATCAGATATGAATAATAAAATTTTTGAAAGACATCCTTCGGAACATCAATGTTTAAACCCTTAAGCCCGACGTACAACATATTCTCAACGCCATGACTCCTGCCAAATTCATACAACTTATAAAAATCGATATCATCCGGCAAAGTCGGGACATCACCCTTTAAGACATATCTCAATAATTTAATTGTGTAATCGTAAATTTTCTCCACCTATTACACTCTCCGTTTCAGCACGAACCGTCACCCTTAAGCACTGCGGGGATAGTTGCGAAAATTGTTTTAATATCAACCCAAGCGCTTCTCTCATCTATGTATTTATTATCAAGTTTCATCCAATCGTCAAAGTCAATATTGTTTCTGCCGCTGCACTGCCAATAGCAGGTAAGACCCGGTTTTACCGAAAGACGGCGCATAGCAAAATCGTCATACTGCAAAACCTCATAACCCAAAGGCGGTCTTGGCCCGACAACACTCATTGAGCCGCCCAGTATGTTAAAAAGCTGAGGAAGCTCGTCAATGCTTGTCTTTCTAATAAAACTTCCAACCTTCGTAATTCTCGGGTCGTTCTCCATTTTAAAGGCAGGACCGTTCATTTCGTTTTGCTCCAAAAGCTGTTTTTTCATCTCGTCGGCGTTGACGCACATAGAGCGAAAC
>CAKSGP010000159.1 GCA_934454745.1 uncultured Clostridia bacterium | reverse complement strand
AGCCCACGGTGTTAAGCCCACAGGCCAGAAACACCACCTGCCACGCCGGGCAGCGCTGCACAAATTTACCGGAAAGCGGCTGCAAGGCAACCAGTCATATGTAAGTGTTGGCAGTCCGTTTTCTCTGCGGATTTCATTTACAAGCCGTATAACCTCATTTTCATCACTATTAACTCCTTTCAAACTTTTTATTTCTTTCGTATAACGAAAGTAATATTAATCATACCACACTTATACTATCTAATTCAAATGTAATTATTGGACTAAAAAAAGCACTATCGTGGCTGTCGTTCTACTTCGCTACACTCCAGCATGTAGACTTTTTGCTATTGGAAAACCAAGAAATTTCCTAATAGATCAAAAAAAACAGGTGTTACACCTGTTCCTTTGATAACTCTATAATCACTGCCGATAAAAATTTGGCTGATTCAGCAAGTGATTTTATTTTTGCATATTCCTCTGTTGAATGATATTTCCCGCCTTCTATTCCAAAGCCGTCAACAACAGGTATTCCCGCTTTTGATATATCCGATGCATCAGATCCGCCCGAGCTTAATATGGGTGTAAGAGTACCAAATCCGTAATCCTCACTTATTCTGTTTACTTTTCTGAAAAGCTCCATATTTTGTTCTTTATACTCCATTGGAACTCTTTCATTAAGTATAATAAGTTCCGTTTTCGCCCCATCAATAAAAGTTTTATCAGCCAGCTCTTTAAAACAATTTATAACTATATCATATTCATTCTCACTTACAAATCTTGCCTCAGCCGTAAAGGAGCATTTATCAGGTACAACGTTTGATGCAGTTCCGCCGTTTATGATACCGCAATTAAAGGATATTGTATCTGTAAGCTTAGCATGGGAAAGTTCTGCTATTTTAAAGGATGCCTCACTTATTGCGTTTATGCCCAAATCTACGTCCTTTGAATGTACCTTTTTCCCTGTAATATTAAATCTTGCGGTTACTATCCCTTTACGCTGTGTTACAAGCTGTCCCTTACGCTTTGTTTCAAGATTCAAAAACGCTATGCTGTCTTTTGCACATTCTGCTATATATGAAATAGTGCCTTTGTTTGAAAGGCAACTGCTGACCTCCTCATCTGACTGTATGAGAAATCTTATATTGGCGTCTGAAAATCCGTTTTCTTTAAGTGATGCCATTGCAAGTAAGCCTACTGCTATTCCGCCCTTACAATCTGACACACCGGGGCCGTATATATAATCACCCTCAATCTTGATCGGCGGATACCCAAAATCTCCTTTATTATAGACAGTATCACCGTGTGCGGATATACATATCATTTTATCAGCGTTAGAGGAATAGTCAATACACAGGACATCTCCTGATTTACTAAACTCTTTCCGCTTTGTTTTATATCTCTTGTCTGCCTCATAAGCCGTTATAAAATCAAGCATTGCATTAATTGACTTTTTATTAGCAGAATTTGTTTCAAAGCCACATATGTTCTTTAAAAAATCAAGATATTTATCACTATTTTCATCAATGGTTTCAGAAACTTTTTCATACAGCGTATCCATACTGCACCTCTTTCCCTGTAAGACTTAATGTATATATTCTATCATAAATATTTTAAATTTCAACTATAATCTCCTGATTTTATTGGATTTTAGTTAAAATCAAGCATATCCTCCTCTGTCAGAATATGGGCAATACCGCCTTTATCATCAAGTTCAAAGGCAATCGTTGTATATGAGGGCGAAAACATTTTAATAGCCTCTGAGGGTCCGTGATTTTTATCGATAATAACAATATTGGTCTTATTTGAATGTTTTTTTCTGCAGGATATGGCGTTTATGAAGTCTGTATCATACATTTCACGGCTTGTAAGAACATTACCGATAAACAGCACCGCCATTATAAAAAGAGATATATTTATGTATCCCAAATAAACACTGTAACAGGCAATACACAAAACCGCTATTCCTGCCACCATTGAAAATCCGCTTAATAGTTGCTGTGTCCGCTTTCTGCCCAATCTATATGATAGGAGTCTAAGTAGTATCATTCCACCGTCAAGGGGTACAACAGGCAAGATATTCATTACAAATAAAACTATATTTAGCCTATATAAATCATTAAAGCCACAAAAAGCAGAAATAAGTGCAAAAACCGCATTTAGCATAGGCCCAACAGAATAGAGTATGATTTCATCGCTTATAGAATTAATAATTTTGCAATCAAGCGTAAGATGTACACCAAAAGGAGAAAAGGTGATTTTGTTCGCCTTTAATCCAATTAATAAAGCAGCGGCAAGATGTGACAGTTCGTGAACTGCCATTACCCCATAGGCAAGCAAATATAATTTTATATTTCCTGTAAGTCCCACTGCGGCAAACATAAGGGGAGTTAGAGGGCTGATTCGTATCTTCATTCTTTATCACCTATACAGTTTATGCCCAAAAAAAAGAACCAGAACTAAAAAGCTCCAGTTCATATAATTATACTAATCTGTAACCGCCCACAGGTCTTATAGAGAGAATGTGGCACATTCCCTCGCCTAAAACGGCTGCAATCTTTGATTTAAATTCATCTACCATATCATTTGGTACAAACGCCTGAACAGTACCTGCGAAACCGCCGCCGTGGACGCGGTATGAACCCTTATCGCCCAATATTTCATCACACAATGCAAGTGTAAGAGAAACTGCCTGTGCTTTAGGCATTGATGAAGCATATACGTTCTGCAAATACATAAATGATGAACGTCCCGATTCACGATTGATTTTGCAAAACTCTGCAAAATCATTCTTTTCTATGGCTTCTGTTTCCTTAACAGCACGGTCTGATTCATTAAAATAGTGAATTGCACGCAAAACAGCACGGTCATTGTTTACTGCACTGCGTACAGCTTTAAGATTTGCCATAAATTCTGCTTTATCAACATCACGCAAATATTCTTTACCAAAATACTTTGATACAAGACGCATTTCCTCTGTTACTGCCGCATATTCGCAGGTAAGGTCTGCGTGATCCGCACCTGAATCAATAATGCAAAGTGAATGTCCGTATTCATTAAGATTAAAATCCACTTTTCTTACTATCGGGTTACTGTTATCTTTAAAGTCAACCGCAACAACAGCGCCTACCGATGATGCCATCTGGTCAAGGAGACCGCTTGGCTTATTGTAATATACATTCTCAGCAAATTGACCTATTTTTGCAATTTCAATAGGGTTTATTTCTCCCTTTGCAAAAAGATTATTTACAATTGTTCCGATAAGAACCTCAAAGGCTGCTGATGAGGAAAGTCCCGAACCCTTCATTACGTTTGACTCTGTATATGCGTTAAAGCCTTTTATTTCATAGCCAAGCTCTGACACCTTCTTCAAAATGCCGCGTATAAGGGATATAGCTTTATCATATTCCTCTGTATGTATCTCTAAGTCATCAAGGGCAACCTCGTCCATATTATAACCCTTTGATTTTATTCTGACAATGTTTTCGTTATTAAAAGACACTGCCGCAATAACGTCAAGATTTACACTTCCAGCTATAACACAGCCATGCTGATGGTCAGTGTGATTACCGCCGATTTCTGTTCTGCCCGGAGCAGAGAAAAGGGCAATATCTTCTGTATCACCAAATACATCGCAGTAACCGTTTATAACAGACACATATCTGTCCCTTTGAGCTTTAACGTCATCGCTGACATATAAATACTTAAAGATATCATCAAATTCGCCATTTGATATTTTACTTATTACTTCTTCTTTTTTAAGCATATTTTTCCCCTTATTCCACCTTTATAAAGTCGCTTACTGTGTTTGCCATATCGTCCTTTTCAACAACCGTATCAAAAATAGGTGTACGATTCTTAAGCTCTGCAAGTGACTGAGGGATTTTCATTCCACTCTTCTTTTCTAGAAGGTCAAGAAGCTCAAACTCGTCCTTGCCTGTAACAAAGTTATAATCCTCAAGGGCAATAAGAACGCTCTGATTGAATTTGAAAGGACTTGCAGTTGATGCAATAACAGTCTTTGTCTTGTCATTCGTTCTTGATATATATTTATCATATACGCATTTAC
>CAKSGP010000158.1 GCA_934454745.1 uncultured Clostridia bacterium | reverse complement strand
ATCAAAGTCTTCAAGTTTGTCGCTACTGCTGGCTATGTCACCATTCAAAATTAAAAAATCTATTTTTCCGTAAGTTTGAGCCGCTCTGACCGGTTCTTCAATCATGTTATGAGCATCCGCTATATGGTATGCTCTGATTTTATCACCCTTGACAGGATAGAAGTCATATTCCTTTTGGCTTACCTCTCCCGTTTCTGTATAATACGGTTTTCTTTCGATTAACAATCTTTTATATACTGTATATTTTCCCGTTTTATCGAGTAACGCCGACGGAACTGTAATTTTATGCATTGTAGTATTTGATCTAAGAATACCATTGGAATGATCGTAAAAACATTGGTCTCCGATTTTTACCCATACAAATGATTTTTCTTCTGTTCTTACCATTATCTGATATGTATCTTCAACAGCAAATACTGCCGGTATTGTTTTATACATATATAACACCTCTTTCTAAAATAGCCATAATAAAAATTGTAAAACCATAGATTGTAATTATTTTAAACAACTGTAATCAAGCTCATCAATAATCCCCAAATCCCATACAAGTCTCGATAGCACATACTTATCGCGCACATCCTTGGTTACTTTGAATGTCATCGGAACAATATCCGAATCTATGTTAATTTCAGAAGCTGTTTTAGGCATACTGATTTCATTCATGATATTTTCTATGTACTCACTCGAAGGGATTTCTTCGTTAATTATTTTTACAATTTCACCCCAATTCTCACATATAACTTCAAGTCTTTCATGGTGCTTTTGCGGATCATATTTTTTATCGTTTTTCTCTGCTTCAATCATGGATTCTGCAGCCTTTCCGAGAAATCCTCTCAGCTTTTTGCTCCACTGCGCAAAATCAAACTTTTCAGTATAAGCAACAGCCTTTGCCTTGTCGGGAATTATTTGTTTCACCTGTTCATACAGTCTTGAAGCATACAAGGTTGCTATGGCACATTGTATTCCGTGCAAATCTGTATCGGTACCAAATTCAAGACCACGCATATCCCATATATGCGAGAAATAGTGTTCCACTCCGGATGCCGGTCGTGACAGCCCGGCAAATTCCATTGCCATTCCGCCTAAAACCAAGCCTTCAAATACAGCCTTTACAGCTGTTTCATTTTTCAAAAGAAGCCCATGCGTATTTTCCACACAGCATCTTAATGCCTTTCTGATAAGCTCTGCCACTTCCTCACAATAGTATTCGCCGTTTATGATATTGGAAATACGCCATTCGCATATACTTACATATTTTGCCAGCATATCACCCAGCCCCGATTTAAGCATACGCTCCGGAGCATTTTTTAATATGTTTATATCTCCTATTATTACATCTGCACATCGACTTGACAGCGATACTTTTAATCCGCCTACCTCCATTGACGATGTTGCAGAAGCGTATCCGTCCATTGATGGTGCTGTTGCCACTATTATGTATGGCTTTTCGGCTACTTTACTTACTATTTTACCTATATCGTTAATAACTCCCGAACCGACACCAATAATGATATCACATTCGCTGTCATAATGCATTATAATATCTCCAACCGCTTTTTCGTCAGGAGAAAGGGTATCTGTTTTGTAAATATATTTGGAAAAACATATATTGCTTTCCTTTAATATATTACATACCTTTTCACCCGCTGCTTTATATGTGTTTTTATCTGCGATAATAAAGACCTTTTCTGCATTATAGCCCTTTATAATATCCGGTAGCTTATTTATTGCTCCGCTCTTTGTTATTACGCATTTTACAGACGAAATGTGTTGTTTTCCGCAACTGCATCCACATTCGCTCAATCTTCTGCCAATCCCCATAATATTATCTGACATGGTCTCACCTCCTATGCTTTAAGTATATACTTATTATACGAAAAAGTCAATATTTGTAATAAATTATGAAACATAAATCAAAATTTGAATTTTTCTGTGATTATTTTGATTGATTTTTGCGTTTTATTATGTTATGATTATTTTTAAAGAATTAAATTTTCATTCGGAAGGATTGTTATATGCCGTTTTATGACAGAGAAGAAAAAATAATCAATATATTATTTAATCATGACACCTTAAGAACAACGGAACTTGCAAAACAGTTGTACATAAGTCTGCCTACTCTCAGACGCGATCTTATAAAGCTGGAGCAAAAAGGCATTATCCGGCGTTCCTATGGTACAGTTTCACTCAAAACAAATTCAGCGGACGAAAAAATACCCTTTATACTCCGGCAGCAGGAGCATAATACAGAAAAAAACGATATTGCGCAAAAGGCATCAGCGCACATAAAAAACGGTTATACAATCATGCTTGATGGATCTACAAGTGCATGCGCGCTTGTTCCGTTCCTTGCCGATTTCAAACATCTTATCGTCATAACAAGCAGTGCAAAAACCTCTTTTATTCTCGGAGAAATGGGAATTAACAACATATGTACAGGCGGACATATGATTAATAAATCTTTATCATATGTAGGGTATGATGCTGAACGCACAGTTGCAAATTATAATGCCGATGTTATGTTTTTTTCGTGCAGAGGTATTTCAAGCGAAGGATGGATTACGGATAATTCCATAGAGGAAAACAACCTGAGGCAAATAATGATGAAACAATCAAAAAAGAAAATACTTCTTTGCGACAGCAGTAAGTTCAATAAAACTTGCTTACATAATCTCTGTCATATAGAAGAGCTTGACGATATTATAAGTAATGTCAAAATACCGGATAATATTGTTAATATGCTGTATTAAGTTCATTAATCCCTTGTTTTCAAGGATATTTTTTATTCTATGGTAAAATATATTCTTGAAAGGGCGTGATTATAAATGTAATCAAGGATTATTACAAATGAACTTATTGAAAACTTCAGGCTATATCTGTATGAGGAAGAAAAGAGCGACAACACCATAGAGATATATATGCGTGATATTCGGCACTTTTGCGAATGGCTTAAAGGCTGCGAATTTGATAAATCGATAGTGCTTGAATACAAGCGAGAGCTTATAGAAAATTATGCTCCGGCAAGTGTTAATTCTATGTTGTCATCACTCAATGCCTTATTTATATATTTGAATTGGTATGATATGAAGGTAAAGACCTTAAAAATTCAAAAACAAATTATCTCCAAATCATTGACAAATCGGCTTTTTAAATATATAATAATATGTAAAATATAATTTCCGAATACCACATAATCTATATTATGTAATAATCATCCTTGGCAAGTTTTTTTATCAAACTGTGGAGTGAATGTTACATAGCCATAATGGAATCTTTGTTCGGTAAACTAGCCTTGTTGACACTTTTATGAAAAAATTATAGATTGTGAGGTAAAAAGTCGTGAGAGAACCCGCAGAGCGAGATGTGAATAAAAATAACATTCTCAAAAGTTGCTTTTATTGTTTAATGGCTAATGGTTTGGAAGCGTATTGATTTTTGATATTAACAAGTTCAAACAAATAAACGATACTTTAGGACATGAAGTAGGCGATAAACTGATTGCCGATTTTGCCGATATTTTACGCAACACTGTAGGAAGTTCGGAAGTTTTGTTTCGTTGGGGCGGTGATGAATTCGTTGTTCTTGTAAGAAATTCAAATAAACAAAAGCTTGCAGATTATGTTTTAGAAATACATAAAGCAGTAGACAAGCATAACCGCTTAGATAAAGGGATAAGTATACATTTTGCCTGCGGATTTGCGCTTTTAAATGATTTTCCGACGCTTTCAAAGCATGAGCTTCTTGCAAAGGCAGACGAATTTATGTACAAAGACAAGCAACGCTGGTATGATAAATATTCATATGATTTGCGATGAAATTAAAAATAGGTTATCGGTTTGGCGTTAGAGGTGATAAATATGAAGGTGTTAAAAAAACTTCAGCAAATTATGTTCTATTCGGGAGCTTCAAAAGAGGAATATGCAGCTATTCGTTGTGAAATTAACAAAAACAATCATAAACGGTTTCAATCCTTTTCTTTCGTAGCAGTAATATTTTTGTCGATTATGGTTGTAATCGCTTACACAAACAAAAGCCTTAAAGCAAACTATTGGACTTATTTG
>CAKSGP010000157.1 GCA_934454745.1 uncultured Clostridia bacterium | reverse complement strand
CTTTAAGGCAACGATCCATCGTTGCAATGCTCCCTGCATACGAGGATAAATCGGGCAACTTTGCAACTCCGTCATCAACTATTACATCTGTACCGTTTTCAATGCTGCCAAGCTTTCCGTATTTAATATCAGTACCTGCAATACGCATAGCATCAGTTATTGCCATAACCTTATCTATACCCTTAATTTTTACGGCAAGTCTCAATATATCCCTCGGAATATGTCTGCCATCGCAAATCAATTCTACACATACATTATCGTTAAGATATGCCGCCTCTACTACACCCGCAAGAACCCTTTGCCCTTCCTTTCGATATGTTGTAACGGCATTATAAAAATGTGTAACATGAGAAAAGCCGATATCGATTCCGTTTTGTGCTTCCTCGCTTGTTGCGGCAGAATGTGCAATAGAAAAAAGTATTCCGTTTTTTTTCATTTTATCGGCAAACATCTCAATACCGTCAAGTTCGGGTGCCGCATCCCATCTAATAATATCGCCGTTGGCAAAATTCAATATTTCATCTATTTCATTTTCATCCGGCAATCTTAGCAAATTACTCGGTTGTGCACCACTGCTTTTGGAATTTGCTCCGGAGAAATACGGACCCTCCAAATGAACACCGGGAGTAATACAGGACAAACTGCTATTATTTTTAAAATCCTTATAGCTTTTCAAAAAACACAACAAATCTTTTTCGGATGCTGTCATAGCTGTAGGTAACAGCGTGGTAGTACCATGCTTTAAATGTGCTTTGACCGAATTACAAAAAGCTTCCTCACTGCCATCCATAAAATCAGAACCGCCTCCGCCGTGAACATGAATATCCACAAATCCAGGCAAAATATATTTGCCTCCGGCATCAATCACATCATCTGCAGAAACCGGATTATTGCAAATATCTGCAATTTTGCCGTTTTTAATAAGTAAGTATTTATTTTTAAGTATCTCACCTGGAATTACAACGTCAGCATTTTTTATACAAGTTTTTTTCATCATTTCAATTCAATCTCTATATTATGCGTACCGTAAAGTTCATTGCTTATAAACGGTTTTGATTATATTCCGTCAATGCTAAATGATTTAATTTCCTTTCCTTTTCCGATTATATTAATGTTAATTACCGCACTGCGATATTCAAGATTATATAAAGAAATATTATCCGCAAGTTCTGTACCCGAAGGCACATATTCAATACCGTTTTCACGATATTTCAATCCCACAAAATCCATATAAATATTTCTTAAAAACGCAGTAGCACTCCATGTCTGGCACGGCTTGCAATCCCAATAATTGTATGCAATGCCTTTGCCGTCATTTTCCTGTACGCCGCCGTACATTTCACCGCTAATTGGGTGATAAATCTCAGCAAACTGATAAAATCTCAAAGCATTTTCAGTCTGAAGCATAAGCTCCTTATCAAATAAATCACTTCTGTCGTCTTTCAATACCGCATCTGCCCAAAATCCCTGCACATGTGGCCATACCGTCCCACTATGTCTTCCGAATCCCATACCGTCAGGTGTATTATATCTGGGAAAACTCGGATAAACACAGGGTATTCCATATTCTGTTGTTTTATGATTCTTTATTATTTTCTTGACTTTATCATTATCCGCTACCCCAAACAGTATGGCAAAGCTTATTCCAAGACCTTCCTGTGATTCACATCCGCCAAAATTATCGCAAATATAATCGTATGTACCTTTTTCTTCATTCCAAAAAGTATTGTTTATTGCATTTTTCATTTTTAGAGCTTTACCTGTATATTTTTCTTTTAATCCAAGCTCGCAGCCCATTTTATCCGCCAATACATAAGAATAATAGTACAGACAGTTGGTTGATAAAGTATACATAGGTATTCCCACACCTTTATCAACACAAAGTTCTCTGTTTCGTTTTGAAAACTCGATAATTCCGCTCCAATTATGAGCTGCGTATATATCTGGGTACGCCGAAACACCGTCTCCGTAACAGGCAGGTCCCCTAAACAAATTCAGTTCTTCTGAAAATTCTGTATTTTCAAAGTATTCAAGGGAATTACAAACAGCTTCATAAGCAATTTTCAAAAACTCTCTATCTCCAGTATATAAATATTGCCACCATGCGCCAATCGTCCAGATGATTCTGTCCCAGTACTCTCCGTCAATGAAGTATCCTTTTTCATCTCTTCCCATCACGGATTTTAATGTATTAAGCGCCACATCCGGACAAATTAGTCCTGCGGCATTCCACACATTCATTGCGGTATCACGGGTCCACGGAGTTGAATAACCGAGACCTGCTAGCAAACACGGCTTTACTTCCTCTAAAACTCCCGCTTTATAAGGATAAATATTTCCTGCAACGGTAGCAATTGCCAATCTATAAGCTAAGTTAATTTGCTTGTTATTAGTAACTAAATAAGGTGTAGAAATCATTTTTCATTCTCCTCGTATAAACCGAATCGTTCTGTAATTATTTTAACTGTTGATATTTCGTAATTATTTAAATTCAAAGAAACAGTATTATCAACCACGGCAATTTCCTCAATTGAATTTTCAAGCATATCGCAAATATAAGCTTTCTTAATCGGAATGCCAAAGGTTAACTTAACATTCCTCCTTGCATTATGGGCATCAAATAATCTTAAAATCGTGCCCGTGCCGTCTTCATCCTGTTTTATTGTTTCAATAACCGCATTTTCACTGTCTATAGAAACCAAGCTAAAGCTTTCAGGTAAAATACCTTCCTGCTTTTCTATAAATTTCACATCCAACGGTTGGTTAAGGGAATATGATTCAGGTATGGTTTTTGTGCGGAAATCGCCTTTATGCGGAAGTATAGAATAAGTAAATATATGCTTACCTTGATCTGCATTAGGATTAGGATATGTACCGCATTTAAGAAGTGTAAGTGATAAATCACTTCCTATGCAACTATGTCCGTACTTACAGTCGTTAATAAGGCTAACACCGTAGCTGCCGTCAGACAGATCCGCCCATTTATGTGCACATACCTCGAACTTAGCTGCATCCCAACTTGTATTTTGATGAGTATTTCTTTCAACATTTCCAAATTGAATATCATAAACCGCCTTATTTGTATAAATGTTTATCGGGAAAAAGCTCTTTAAAATTTGGTGATGCTCGTGCCAATCAATTTCAGTTTCAAAGTCAACACGGGCAAGTTCAGAATAGAGCCATATATTCTGCTTTAATGTTGAATTTAAATACTTTCGCTTTATACAAATACCTGCTCTGCTCCCGTCATAAACATTGTCTAATCCTTCAAGCTCACCAAACTTCCAACTCTTGCTCTTATAGTATTCGCTGATTTCCCAGTTATCATAATCACGCGGCAAATCTTCAAAAATAATAAATTCGTTAAATTTGCGACCGGGCTTTACAATATCACGTTCATTTTCTTTATCGAAGAAAGATATAATATTGCCGTCACTGTCAAAAGCTATTTTATAAAATCTGTTTTCTACAATATTGTTTTTTACCGTTACACTAAGTTTAGGAAGTTCATTTGGATTAACAACTTTCCAGCCGTGTGCCGGTATTTCCTTTACCTCAACAGTTTTTCCGTTTAAGACTGCATTGGAACTTACAGCCGTTGAGTTTGCATTGAAAACCAGCAATCCGCCGTTTGAAGAAATATTTTCTGAAATAATATCAATATCTCCGTTTATAATACCGGCACAGTCTTCAAGCAATTTTGCATATTGCTTATCGCTGTCTTTATAAACCTCCTCAATAGAAGAACCGGGCAATACATCGTGGAATTGATTAAGTAATATAAGTTTCCAAATTTCATCTATTTCTTCCTTAGGATATTTTTTGCCAAGCACCAATGAATTAACGGCAGATAAAAATTCCGCCTTTGCTACAGCAAATTCAGATTTTCTGTTATTACGCTTATTTTTAGCTATAGAAGTATAAGTACCCCTGTGATACTCGAGATAAAGCTCGCCAACCCATTTGGGAACTCTGCCTAACAGTTCTGAGTTTTCGGTTAAATTCTTTTCAACAGTTTCCAAATGCTCCTTGGCGGTTGTAATCATTGTTTTTGGAAAACCGGGTAAACCCTTTTC
>CAKSGP010000156.1 GCA_934454745.1 uncultured Clostridia bacterium | reverse complement strand
ACTATGCTCACTATCAAAAAATATTCCGCAGTAATTATTATCATAAACATATTCATTCAATCGCACATCAGTCATTAAAAATGCACCGTAATAGTTTGCGTCATCATTTTTATCAGGCATATTTGTGCTGTTCCATATTTCATTCATATGAAAAGAATAGCATTCCGGTTCATATTCTATATCAAGAGCAAATGCCGTGATTTTTTTTCTTATAACCGGTATCTGCATTTCATTATCCCTATATTTAAATGAAATATTTTTGTTGCCGTCAATTTTCACAAATGATTCAAAAAAAGCCTGTGCATCTCTTCCGCCGTTATACGAAACATAATTATTATTTAAATAATCAGATATTGAATCGGTTTTTTTATATGTCAAATTATAAATTTTGACAAATATTAATGGAATCAGCAAAAGAAAAATAAAAGTGAATATTAATAACAAAACTGTTCTTCTTTTAATATTTTTTATTTTCTGTTTTTCTGAAGTCATTAATTATACTCCTTTATAGCATATTTTAGTTTGTCGCAGATAATAAATCTTGTAAAAATTTTCTCGGAGCAACTGCCGGTGAGTTATTTATAACATTCTGAATTCTACAATCTGTTGGATAACCTGCTTTTAGTATATTCCTAACATATGTTAAACAGTTATTAGTCGCTATGTTAAATCCTCCGTAATTCGTTCCCTTATAGCGTTCTGCCATAGATATACTATTATAAAAATATCCTTTCATAGGGAAGAATTCCGCTCCGTCCACGCACATTCCACCTGATGTCGTTCTGAAATTTCTGATTCCCTGAGCAAGCACATTCCGTACCGTTTGAGATGATAAATTTCTTTCAACATATATTATAGCATTTTTCTTTGTTCCGTCGGGTGTATTAAATTCAGTTTTTATCCAATTATTATAAGATACTTTTAAAAATAAGTATGCGTGACCAACATACCATAAACCGCTTTCATCATACGTAGATACATAAATTGCGTCACTATCTTCTACATTAACAGGCTGATCTCCGCAACCTGTTCCGCCGTAGCTATACGAATAATATTGCAATCCTGTGACTGTCACCGCCGGTGTGGTATCGGTAATCGCTAAAACATTAGCGGTGGGCTCAATCGGCTCCTCCGCGTCATCAGCCGCCAAAACAACTATCTTGCTGTCGCTTATGCCTATTGCCGCTGTGCCGTTATCTGCCGCCTCCTGTGCTTCCTGCATAGAGCAGGCTTTCCAACCCATATAGTTGTCGGTCTTGATGGTCTCATAAACAGTCTTCATATCGCCGTTCGGCAGCGCAATGCCCATATTTTTAAATACTGCTCTTGCTGTCGACAGCGAATCCTCGGTATGCTCCCGTTTTAAAGTATTTCTTATAATATTATTATATTGCTTCTTGTTCATTTATATTATATCCTCCTTACCACATTTTTGCAAGAATATCTTCGTCTGCGGAATACACATCTTCAACCGACAGTGAATCAAATGCCGTAGCCCCGCATAACCAAAGTGACATATCCTCAGACTCAAGCGCGGAAGGGCAGTAGGGCGCCCATTTTTCCGGCATACCGTCAAGCTTGGGCTCAGTTGCCGCGAATACCGCGCCGAGGCAATCGGTGTCCCTTGTAGCCTGTACATAATGACTGCACTGGCGGTCAAAGTTAAAATTCTTTGACGAATCGGTGTTTGCAATAAACCCGGGAACATATCCGTTTGCCGAAATAACCTGTGCAAAAGAAATCATCCAGTTGTGGTTAATGCTCCATTCAGGCTTTGTCTCCGCAAATATTGCTATGCCCGCATTTTGAGCCACGCCTGCTTCCTTTGCAGCCTCTACCGCTCTTAGCGCGTCCTCGGTGCCGTTTATGCCCGAAACCGACTTTTCGGTAAGGTCGCGGATAACAAGGCCCACCTTGCAGTCCTTTGCCCTTAAAAATTCGATTTCTTCGGCAGTGATTTTTTCTTCCCCGCAAAGAGTCCTCATACAAAAGCTCGGAAAGCCTTTCTGACGCATTACCCAATCAAACATTGTATATCCGTTTTTCAGCTTTTTGTTAATAGGCGTGGCTGAATTAACGCCGAAAATAGTTTTCATTTTAAATTCCTCCTTAATTTTTATTTTTTTGCTTAAAATTAAACTATTTTTTGGAATCGGTTTCCCGATTTCCCGCAGCTGCAAGTACAGTATAAAAAATAACCCTGACAGTTTGCGTCAGGGTTAGAAAAAATTTTAAATTTTTTCAGCGCAGTCAAGTAATATCCATCCCGCACCCGATTTAAGCCTTCCCCATTTAGTTCCTCCGTTTTCGTATTGCTCTTTAACAATGGTATAAACACCGTTATCTGTAATTGCTCCGACCTTTTCGGTATCAGTTCCTGCGTCCTTATAAATATAAGCGCAATTTGCTGTCACCTTTATCAAATATGGGCATTTGCCGGTTGCATCTGATTTTACGATATTATCGGATTTTTTCTTAATAATTCTTAAAAACTCGGTGCTTATGGGACTGCAAATAGAATTTGTCCCTTTTTCATTTTTGTCTATAATCGCGCGATTACCGATTGGTTCGCTTTTTACATACCAATTTTGAGTCCTTACCCATAAGGGTACCGCGGCTCCGTCATAGTATGAAGCATTGTCTGCAATAGAAACCAAATCGCCCTTTTTGATTAAATTGATCTCAGAAGGATTATCGCTTATATTATCTGCTTCAATACTGCTGCTGTTAAGAATTTCCGAAACCCTTGCTCTGAAATCGGCCATTGTCTGACCGAAATTTTTCATCCAATGCTCGGGATCGGAATGGTTGCTGCCATAGCCTAAACGGTATGCTTCGCAGTGACCGACTATATTGCTTACTTCTATACCGTAATTTTTGCAAAGCTCGGCGCAATATTCTGCTGCGGCGGAAAAAGCTTTTTTGTAGTATATTTTATCGGTCAGACCGTCCTCGCAGATTTCAAACTGAATATAGGCGGGATTATAATTATAGCTGCCTTTTTTGCCGTTTCCTACACCCCAGCAACAGACATTGTAGGGCAAAATATTTGCTATTTTTACCTCATCGTTTTTATCATAACCGATGAAGGAATGAACACAGACCTTTCTTCCGTTCGGCATGGCGGTATTCCAGTGATTACCGTATTGATTAACACCTACCTCATTCGGAGCGTCAACATATCTTTTCAAATAAGGATTATCGGCTCCCGTTGAATGAACCACAATGCCCTGAGGCTTCATTTTTTGTGAGGCAATGTAACAAAGGTTTTTCGTTGCATATGCTTTAATAATACTAACCATACTTTATTCGTCCTTTTTTGATTGAATATAAAGCTGACTTATGTACACGCTTGCTCCTGCCGACAAAACTCCCTGAGATATGGCTGTAAAAAGTGCCGAAAGTATTTCTCTCGCGCCATTCAAGCTTTCGGTCGCAAATATCCAAAGGGCAGATAAAATAATTGCGATTGTGCCGAGTATTACAGGTATATTTTTGTCGGCTGTCCTGCTCTTTTTAAGCCCAATGCCTATAACATAAAGGACAGGTACTAAAATAAGCAATTCTGTTTTAATGTAATCTGTATAATCCATTTTTTCACCCCTTCATAAATAGTCCTATAATAACAGAAATTATGCCTCCTGCCATTGCCGCAATTATAGCCGTTATAATTTGCTGAATACGCATTTTTGGAATGGCTTCTATTTCCTCAATTTTCTTTTCGTGCCTTGCCAGATGCTCATTTGTATGTTTAAGCTCGGTTGCAAGCGTTACCAGAGTTTCATTCATTGTGCGTATTTCAGTTTGAACGGCTTTTAACTCACGGATTTCTTTTTCTAATATCAAAAGCTTTTGTTCATGGTTTGCCAAAACAATTTTAACATCCTCCATAACAGATCTCCTTTCCGTATTTTTTTACAGCTGCGGCTTCATTATAAAGCTTAACCCTGACGGTTTATGTCTTAATTAAAACTAAACTGCCGGCTTTTTGTAATTCATTATAATCTTATTAAGTAGTTCTGTTTCCTTGAAGCTTAGTAATATTTTTCTGTTTCCGACACTCATTTCTTTTATTTTCTCAAGCAGGGATATTTC
>CAKSGP010000155.1 GCA_934454745.1 uncultured Clostridia bacterium | reverse complement strand
ACGGTGTTGGGAGCAATTTCAGGATAAAGCTCCTTTGTTATGTAATTTAATAAATCCATATCTTTTACTACCATCATTATTGCAGTCCGCAGATAGTGATATCCTTTTATGTGTGCCGGTACACCCAGCTCGTGGATATACTCCGTAACAATAGTTTCAAGGTCATAAGACTCATCCTTTATACTAACTGTTGCTTGTGCAATGTTCTCACGGTGTACTCCACACATATCTAATACTGCATCGCATATACTGTCAAGGCTTTGGGGTTTAATCATATAATACTCAGCACCATATCTGCTTGCCATATCGTATAGGCTGTTAAGAGGAGATGCAGAACTGACTAACACCGATGGACGCTTTTCGCTCTCAAGCTTTGATATTTTTCTAAGAACGCCTATTCCGTCAAGCTTAGGTAGAATTATATCAAGCACAACCGCATCAGGGTTTGTTTCAAGTATCATTTCGTACGCTTCTTCTCCGTCAACAGCTATGCCTGCCGATGTTAATTCCTCCTGTATGTCAATATGCTCTGATAAGGATTTAGCATAATTTTCGTCATCATCTACCACAAGAACTTTTAATTTTTCCATTTTATTTCTCCTTTTATGTATTTTCTGTTATTTTTCTTGCAATTGCACTATAAGATTACCATAGCCAACTATTCTTTTCAACAAAAAACAACCTTGTTATTGTCGATAACACAGTCGAAGTTGGAGCATTTTTTGTCGAAGTTTATTGGAGATTGCTATTTGGAAAAATTTCGATGATTTTCGACATTAAAGCTATAAAAAACTGCTGATGACAAAAAACCATCAGCAGTTTGAACAGTTATTATATTTCATCATATCCATACATAAGCATTGCTAATACAGATTCACCTGCAGTTTCCGTACGCAGTATACGTTTACCAAGTGTTATGGTTTTTATGCCCAGAGATTTGAATTTCGCAATTTCTGATGCATCAAATCCGCCCTCAGGCCCTATTATAAACGAAATGTTTTTAGCATCGGGATTTTCTTTAATTACCTGAGAAAGTCTTGTGTTCTCCTCACATTCATAAGGGACAAAAACAAGATCTGAGTCTTTTACCTCATTTATAATCTCATCTATTGTGAGGGGTGCTGAAACAGTGGGAATAACGCCCCTGCCCGATTGCTTTGCCGCCTCGTTTGCAATTTTCTGCCAACGCTGTGTTTTCTTATCCTCCGCATTTTTATCCTCAAGCTTTACAACGCATCTTGATAGCTTTGCAGGAACAATACGGCTTATACCAAGCTCTGTGTTTTTCTGAATAATATAGTCCATTTTAGCCGCCTTTGGCAACCCCTGATACAGTGTTACCTTAATGCTCGGTTCTGTATCGCACATAATAGTATCTATTATATCGCAGACTATTTCTCCCTTGCCGATTTCCTCAATCCGCACTTTATAGTCAACGCCCATACCGTCGCAAACTATAATCTCGTCGTTCTCGCTAAGACGCAAAACCTTTCTTATATGTGTTGCATCATCATTATTTATTATAAGCTTATTACCTTTTATATTTTCTCTTTCAGTAAAAAATTTCGGCATTTTTATTCCTCCCCAAAAACACGTTCAAAATTTTTATGGGATATTTTCTCGATAAGCTCTTTTTGTGTCCCCATTTCCTTAAGTATATCTAAAAGCCTATATAGTTTTCCACAGTTATTAAGGTCCTTTGGCGTATATGGTATTCCGTCAAAATCACTGCCTATACCTATTGAATTCTCGCCATCAAGGGACATAAAATGTTCTATATGTAAAATGGCATCATCTACTGTGCATTGTTCCTTTTCCGTAAGAAATAACGGATAAAAATTTATACCTACACAGCCGCCGCTATCACGTATTATTTTAAACATATCATCTGTAATATTCCGTCTGTGTCCGCACAAGACTCTTGAATTTGAGTGTGTGGCAATAATCGGACGTGTTATAACAGAGGCTACATCATAAAATGATTTATCATTAAGGTGAGAAACGTCAATCAGTATTCCAAGCTCCTCCATTTTACCTATTACGGATTTTCCGAATTTTGTCAACCCAAAATCCGCATCATCAACACCGCCTGCAAGCTTATTTGTATTGTTCCAGGTAAGTGTCGCACATCTTACACCGCAATCGTAAAGATACTCTACGTCCTCGAGGCTTTCTATGACTTCACCGCCTTCAAGACTTAATATAGGGTTAATCCCCGAAAAATCCTGTGCCTTAAAACTTTTATAGAGAGTATCAAATCGTGCCTTGGGATTATCATAATACATAGGATCTATAAAGCACGCAAACACCTGAGTGTACTTTTTATACTCAAGCATATAGTTTTTATCTATACTGCATCCGTTATCTGAAATTAATACGCCCTTATCTGCAGTATGGCATAAGGTATCGCAGTGGGCATCAAATATACTATATTCATTCATTAAAACGCATCCTCTATATGATTAATTTCGTCTATTCTCATTCTATCGCCTTCAAGATGATAATATACCTCTATCACATCAAACCGCATATACGTTTCGCCGCCGCAATAAACAAAAGCTGTATTTCGTATCTTTTCCTGCTTGCGATAGTCTACAAATTCAGAAGCATTGCCGAACTTTCTGTTCTTTCGTGTTTTTACCTCCACAAAGACACGGCAACCATCCTTATCCATTGCGATAATGTCTATCTCTCCGAAATTAAGCCTGAAATTACGGTTTTCTATTAAATACCCTTTCCTTGAAAGGTACGCACACGCGGCATTCTCCCCTGCCATTCCGATTTCTCTTTTTTCCATATTAATCTATAACCTTCTTTAGGAATGTTTTTCTGTGTATGGGGCATATTCCAAGTTCTCCAATCGCCTCATAATGTGCCTTTGTTCCATACCCCTTATGCTTTTCGAATCCGTATCCAGGGTATTCCTCCGCCATTTTTTTCATATACCTATCACGGCTTACCTTAGCAAGAATTGATGCAGCAGCAACTGACATACTTTTAGCATCGCCCTTTATTACGGGTTCGTGGTCAATATCAAGCTGCGGGCTCTTGTTGCCATCAATCAATACATATGAAGGAACAACCCAAAGACCTGCTACACATTCACGCATTGCCTTAAATGTTGCCTGAAGTATATTGATTTTATCAATTTCTTTTTCGTCAACACTTGCAATAGAGTATGATACAGCCTTTTGGCAAATTTCGTCAAACAGCATTTCCCGTTTCTTTTCCGAAAGCTTTTTTGAGTCATTTATTCCATCTATTATAACATCATCAGGTAAAATAACAGCCGCCGCAACTACGGGCCCTGCAAGAGGGCCTCTGCCTGCTTCGTCTACACCTGCAAGAAAGCCTTCGGGTTTCCTGTCAAGGTCAAACTTCTTCATTTTTGATATTCGTTCTGTTTCTGTCATTTTAATTACTCCATAAAAAAGTCACTATTGTGACTGTCGTTTCGCTTCGCTACACTCTAATATGCAGACTTTTTTGCTATTAGAAAATTGAAAAATTTCCTAATAGATAAGAAAAACAAAACCGAGCACTATCTGCTCGGTTTTATCTGTTATCAGTTCTTAACTTTCTGCTCAACAGACTTTATTGAGCTACGTTCCATTTTAATAGTACTCTTTGCATCGTCAGTGCCGATATTGCCTGTTTCGATAAATACATAGTTATCCTTTATCTTTGATACCTTTCCGCAAATACCGCCGATTGTAACAACCTTATCTCCTACTTTTAGTGCATCAAGCATTGCACGTGTTTCCTTGTCACGCTTCCTCTGCGGTCTTATCAACAAGAAATAGAACACAAGAACAATAAGAACAAGGGGAAGGAATGACTGAATGATCATTGAAACATTGCTGACCTCGCCTGCTGACTGTGCAGCATTTCCTGCTTTTTCAGATGCGTAAGCAACCATACCGAATAAATTCATCTTTTTATCTCCTTTAATAATAATATAAGTGTATTATACTATATTTATCATAAAATTTCAAGTACTATTTTGCGTTTAATGCATATTTTGGATATTTTTAGCCATTTGGGAAAGTGCTTCGTTTTCGCAAATTTTTTTCCAGCTTTCGCAAATACTGTATGCAATAACG
>CAKSGP010000154.1 GCA_934454745.1 uncultured Clostridia bacterium | reverse complement strand
GTTCAGAGATTAGCATATTTATTTTTGATGTATCTGCCTCTACCATAGAAATGCCGTCTTTTGAAATAACCTCGAAGAAATCGTCGTATTCCTCACGTTTTGAAATATCTATTATACATTTATTTACTAAATCTGTAAATGCAGTATTGGAATAATTAGAGGTTTGTGCAACAAAGACAGGTTCGGCTCTTTTTAAAGCATTATGCAGAAAAAAGCAAATGAGAATAAGAGTACACAGCAACGAAAAACATATAACCGTTGCTGTGTTCTTTTTTCTGTATCCCATTCTCATACGCCTCACCTCAGGCTATAATATGCAATCGGTAAGACATACGTGATTTATCTTATTTTCTTTTCTACCTCATCTACTATCATATCAACGAATTTATCAACGTCCATACTTCCTAAATCTCCGGCTCTTCGGGAACGTACAGATACTGCGTTTGCCTCAATATCCTTCTCACCGATAACAACCATATATGGCACTTTTTCAAGCTGTGCCTCACGAAGCTTAAAGCCAAGCTTTTCAGACCGGTCATCAATCTCTATTCTCCATATACCGCGAGATTCGAGCTTTTTCTTAACCTCATATGCAAAATCAAGATGGCGGTCTGCAATAGGCAGGAACTTAACCTGTACAGGTGCAAGCCATGTTGGGAATGCGCCTGCATATTTTTCGATAAGTAATGCAAGCGTTCTCTCGTAACAGCCGATTGATGTTCTGTGAATGATATAAGGATTTTTCTTTTGACCGTCACGATCAACGTATTCCATACCAAACTTTTCAGCGAGCATCTGGTCGATCTGGATAGTTACGAGTGTATCCTCTTTGCCGTGAACATTCTTAAGCTGAATATCAAGCTTCGGTCCATAGAATGCCGCCTCACCTATACCTATATAATACTCAAGACCAATATCGTCAAGAATATTTTTCATCTTTGTCTGAGCTTCATCCCACTGCTCCTCAGTACCGATATATTTCTCTCTGTTATTAGGATCCCACTGTGAGAATCTAAATGTAACATCCTCTAAAAGACCAAGCGTATCAAGCATAGATCTTGTCATTTCAAGACATCGTCTGAACTCGTCCTCAAGCTGATCCGGAGTACACATTAAATGTCCCTCTGAAATTGTAAACTGTCTTACCCTTATAAGTCCGTGCATTTCGCCTGATGCTTCGTTTCTGAATAATGTTGATGTTTCGTTAAGACGCATGGGCAAATCTCTGTATGAACGGCCTCTGTTTAAGAATGCCTGATACTGGAACGGACAAGTCATAGGACGGAGTGCGAATACTTCTTTATCTTTTTCGGGATCACCAAGTACAAACATACCGTCTAAGTAATGATCCCAGTGGCCTGAAAGCTTATATAAGTCACTTTTTGCCATAAGCGGTGTTTTTGTTAATTGCCAACCGTTTTGCTGTTCTGTGTCCTCAACCCAACGCTGAAGTGTCTGAATAACTCTTGCACCCTTAGGAAGAAGGATCGGAAGTCCCTGACCGATAATATCAGAGGTTGTAAATAGTTCAAGGTCACGGCCAAGCTTGTTATGATCACGTTTTTTTGCTTCTTCAAGCTTTTCGAGATGTTCAGAAAGCTCGTCCTTTGTTTTAAATGCTGTACCATAAACACGTGTAAGCATTTTATTATGCTCATCGCCCCTCCAGTATGCACCCGTAGCTGACAAGAGCTTAAATGCCTTAACCTTTGATGTGTAGTTAACGTGAGGGCCTGCGCAAAGGTCTGTAAATTCGCCCTGCTTATAGAATGAAATAACCTCTCCTTCGGGGAGCTCATTTATAAGCTCTATTTTATAAGGCTCATCCTTCATAAGCTCCAATGCTTCTTCTCTTGATAATTCAAATCTTTCTATTTTAAGATTTTCCTTAACGATTTTCTTCATTTCTGCTTCTAAATTGTCAAGATCCTCTCTTGAAAACGGTGTTTCTATATCAAAATCATAATAGAAACCATTATCAATTGCCGGCCCAATTGTTAGCTTTGCCTCCGGGAATAGGCGTTTAACTGCCTGTGCAAGAATGTGTGATGCGGAGTGACGTAAAGTTTGTAGTTCATTTAATACTTCTGACATTTTCATCTTCCTTTCTCTATTACGCTTGAGATTTTACAAGAAAAAATCCCAAGCAAATACATTGTACTTGCTCAGGAGTGCATTAACACGGTTCCATCCTGATTACGGCATTGCCGTCACTCATTTTAGTCCTTATCGCAGACTCACGGTGGATTTACTAAGGTAAAATATACCTGTTCTGCCACTGCTCAAAAGTGGTATTCCCCAAAACCGTCTGCAGAAGTACTTACAGCCACGATACTTCCTCTCTTTGCATCTCTTTATTTTGGGTACTGTCTTTATCATAGCATTCAAATTATGTGATAATTATATCATTAAAATCAAACTTTGTCAAGCCATTAAATATAAATATTATAAACAATCCCGATAATAATTCCTAAAACTGCTCCGGCAAACACTTCAAGAGGTGTATGACCTAAAAGCTCTTTTAATCTTTTTCCGGTTTGAGAAATATTTTTTTGACCAATAGATTCAACAATACGATTGAGAATTTTTGCCTGCTCACCTGCACTTCGCCTTACACCTGTTGCATCATACATTACAACAATTGCAAAAGCAGCAGTAATCGCAAATTCACAGCTGTTAAATCCTGCATTTAATCCTACGGCCACAGCAAGGGATACTGTAAATGCAGAATGTGAGCTTGGCATACCTCCTGAACCAAAAAGACGTGTAAAATCAAATCGTTTGTCTTTTATTAGTGTGATTATTGCCTTAATCGACTGTGCTGCTGCCCAAGAGATTAAAGCGGTCTGTAATATTTTATTTGATAATATATCTATTATATAGCTCATTTTCGCCTCTTAACTGTTACGGTCTATAAGATAATCCGTAAGCTTTGTAAGATAATCTGCACGTGTGCCAAAAACTGATAAAGCATTTTTAGCCTTATTTGAGTATTCAATAACCAATTCCTTGGATTTTTCAATACCGCATAAATTTACGTATGTATTTTTGTTATTTTCCTCATCGGAGCCTGTGGGTTTTCCGAGAACGTCACTATCCCCCGTAACATCAAGAATATCATCACGAATCTGGAAGGCTATTCCGAGATTTTTTGCAAATTCATCTATTGATGAAATCTCATTATCATCTGCATCAGAAAGAATAGCGCCAACAACACACGCCGAACGAATTAATGCACCTGTTTTAAGTGAATGGATATATTGGAGAGTTTTAAGATCTATATCCTTCCCTTCTGATTCTAAATCTACCACCTGACCGCCTATCATTCCCTCACTTCCGGCAGAGTCAGCAAGAAACCTCAAAGCCTTAAGAATATTTTTTGATTTTGATTTTAATGCAGTTTCAAAGGCTTTGTTAAGAAGTGCATCACCTGCAAGTATTGCAATATCCTCTCCGAATTTAATGTGATTTGTCATCACTCCGCGACGCATATCGTCATTATCCATTGCAGGTAAATCGTCGTGAATAAGAGAATATGTATGTATCATTTCAATTGCGCAGGCAAATTCTCTTACATCTTCCCAATCCTTGCCGAATATACGTGCAACCTCCCACATAAGAATAGGGCGCAAACGCTTTCCGCCGGCAAAAACGCTATATCTCATTGATGTATAAATAACAGATTGCGGGTTATCCTCGCAGGGTAACTCCTCGTTAAGAGAAGTATCAATAACCTTTATTCTTTCCGATAATTCTTTTTTCATTCAATGTCTCCTAAATCTTCCGCAATCATTTCACCGTCAGGAGATGTAGTAAGGATTTTAACCTTTTTTTCTGCATCATCAAGTTTTTTCTGTCAAGTCTTTGCAAGTTTTATACCTTTTTCAAAAAGCTCAAGAGAATCGTCAAGTGTTATATCCCCTGCTTCAAGTTTAGTAACTATGCCTTCAAGCTCTGCCATTGATTGTTCAAATGTTTTTACCGCCATCTTAAATCTCCTTATTTAACTATACAATCTATATCTCCGTTATGAATCTTTAATGTAAATTCCAAATCTTTTGTAAAGTCGCTCTTATCCCGCAAAACCCTGCCGTTTTGGTCAACTGGAATTGAGTAACCCCGTGTCAGAGTTTTTAAGGGGCTCAGTGC
>CAKSGP010000153.1 GCA_934454745.1 uncultured Clostridia bacterium | reverse complement strand
GTATCAGGAAGCGGTTCAATAGGAATACTCTCGGATATTTTAAATCGGTACGGACCTGACTCTCTTACCGGGCGTATGGCATCTGTTATATGCGGAAGTACAGAAACTACATTCTATTGTCTTGCGGTGTACTTTGCAAAAACACGTGTGAAATCCATAAAACGAGCAGTACCCTCCGCTATAATAGGAGATATCGCCGGGATTGCCGCGGCAATCTTTGCATTGCGGATTGTTGGACTGTGATGGATTATTTATATAAAAAATAACCTTTTGACGATATTACAAAAAAAATTTTGCAACAAAGTAAACAAATTTTGTAATAACACTTGAAAAATATTGGTTTTTGGTATAAAATATATAATATATTAATATGCCGTGTTGTGGCTGAAAAGGAGATACGATTATGTATAACAAATTAACAGTAGAAGATGTTGATGTTAAGGGCAAAAGAGTTCTTGTAAGATGTGATTTTAACGTTCCGCTTAATGATAAGCAGGAAATAACAGATGAGAATAGAATAGTAGGAGCACTTCCGACTATCAACTATCTTATCGAGAACGGTGCAAAGGTTATCCTTTGCTCACATATGGGTAAACCCAAGGGAGAGCCGGTTCCGACTCTTTCATTGGCACCTGTTGCAAAAAGACTTTCAGAGAAGCTTGGAAAGGAAGTAATTTTTGCAGCTGATGATAACGTTGTAGGAGAGAATGCAAAGAAGGCAGTTGCAGAAATGAACGAGGGTGACGTTGTTCTTCTTGAGAATACACGTTACAGAAAAGAAGAAACAAAGAATGTTGACGAGTTTTCAAAGGAGCTTGCATCACTTGCAGACCTTTTCGTAAATGACGCATTTGGTACAGCACACAGAGCCCATTGCTCAAATGTGGGTGTAAGTGCAATCGTTAAGCCGGCAGTTGCAGGCTATCTTATTGAGAAGGAAATCAAGTTCCTTGGTAATGCCGTAAACTCACCTGTAAGACCTCTTGTTGCAATTCTTGGCGGTTCAAAGGTATCATCAAAGATTTCCGTAATTGAAAATCTTCTTAAGAAGGTAGACAAGCTTATAATCGGCGGAGGTATGGCATATACATTCTTTGCTGCACAGGGAAAGACAACAGGTACATCACTTCTTGAGCCTGATTTTGTTGACTATGCAAAGAAGATGATTGACGAAGCAGGCGACAAGCTGATTCTTCCGATTGATACTGTTGTAACAGAAAGCTTTGACAACGATGCACCTTCAAAGGTTGTTGAGGGTAACATTCCTGATGGCTGGATGGGTCTTGATATAGGTCCTAAGTCAATTGCAATGTTCAAGGAAGTACTTGCAGATGCAAAGACAGTTGTATGGAACGGACCTATGGGCGTATTTGAGATGCCTAACTTTGCAAAGGGTACAAACGAGATCGCATCACTTCTTGCTGATCTTGATGCAACAACAATTATCGGCGGTGGCGACAGCGTTGCGGCTGTTAACCAGGCAGGTCTTGGCGATAAGATGAGCCACATTTCAACAGGCGGCGGCGCTTCAATGGAATTCCTTGAGGGTAAGGTATTACCGGGTATCGACGCACTAACAGACAAATAATCCGTATAAGTATCTCATCTTACCATTGTTTTGCACTTGAAGTATAAACGTACATCTGCGTGCAAAACAAAGGCAACCTGAACGCTTCGACGAAGTATTTAATTATAGTGGGTTGATAAAAACATAACTATATAAACGAAAGGAACTGATAAAAATGGGTAAGTATATAATAGCAGGTAACTGGAAAATGAACAAGCTTCCGTCAGAAACTTATGATTACGTTAAGGAAGTAATTGAGGCTACAAAGGGTGCAGAGTGTGAAGTAGTATGCTGTACTCCCTATGTATGTCTTTCAGAGGCAATAAGAGCCGCTGAGGGTTCACACGTGTCAATCGGTGCTGAAAACCTCCACTTTGAGGACAAGGGTGCATACACAGGTGAAGTATCAGCTGATATGCTTGTTGACCTTGGCGTTAAGTATGTTATAATGGGACACAGCGAAAGACGTGAGTATAACAACGAAACAGATGAAACAGTAAATCTTAAGGCAAAGAAGGCACTTTCAAAGGGACTTATCCCTATTGTTTGCTGTGGTGAGTCTTTAGAACAGCGTGAAGCAGGTATCACAATGGATTGGATAGCAATCCAGATAAAGAAGGCATTTGCAGGTATCGACGCTTGTGATGCAAAGAAGGTTGTAGTTGCATACGAGCCTATCTGGGCAATCGGTACAGGTAAGACTGCTACTGATGATCAGGCTGAGGAAGTATGTGCAGGTATAAGAGAGTTACTTTGCGGTCTTTACGATGAGGAAACAGCAAAGGCAATCACAATCCAGTACGGCGGCAGTATGAATGCAAAGAATGCTGCTGGCTTGCTTGCAAAGCCTAATATTGACGGCGGCCTTATCGGCGGTGCATCACTTGTTGCGGCAGATTTCGCTGTAATAACAGGTGCGGCAAAATAACACTCCATAGGGTGCTTTTATCGGCACCCTTCATTTATCGTGCGGTAATGGGGAATATGCTGAAATTTATGGATAGGCGGCATACGGTGACACAACCCATTACCGCCCAAAGAAAGGAAAAAAATCATGGCAAAGAAACCTATTGCACTAATAATAATGGACGGCTATGGTCTTAACAGCACAACCGAGGGAAATGCTATATACGAGGCAAAAACACCGTATCTTGATTCATATTTTGAGAAATATCCCAACTCACAGCTTTTAGCAAGCGGTTTGTCAGTAGGCTTACCTGAAGGTCAGATGGGTAACAGTGAGGTCGGTCATACAAACATAGGTGCAGGCAGAATAGTATATCAGATGCTTGTAAAAATTACAAAGGATATAGAGGACGGCACGTTCTTTGAGAACAAGGCACTTTATGACGCTATGAATGCGGCAAAGGAAAAGGGTACAGCGCTTCATCTTATGGGCCTTTTATCTGACGGCGGTGTACACTCACACCAGAAGCACCTTGTAGGCTTGCTTGAAATGGCAAAAAAAATGGGACTTACAAAGGTATATGTTCATACCTTCCATGACGGACGTGACGTGCCTCCTACATCAGGCGAGGGCTTTATGGAGGAGCTTGTTAAGGATATGGCCCGTATTGGCGTAGGCAAGGTTGCAACAATAAGCGGAAGATACTATGCAATGGACCGTGACAATGCCTGGGACAGAGTTGAAAAGGCATATAATGCAATGGTTATGGGTGAAGGTGAGACTGCTGATGATCCTGTAACTGCAATAAAGAATTCATACGAAAACGGCGTAACAGACGAATTTATCGTTCCTACTGTAATTGATAAAGAGGGAACAATAAAAGATGGTGACAGCGTTATTATGTTCAACTTCCGTCCTGACCGTGCAAGACAGATAACAAGAACATTTGTTGATCCGATGTTTGACGGATTTGTTCGCAAGAACGGATTTATGAAGCTTAACTTCGTATGTATGGCACAGTATGATGCACAGATGCCTAATGTTACTGTTGCATATCCGCCTGAACAGCTTAGGATGACTTTCGGCGAATACATTTCAAAGCTCGGTATGACACAGCTCAGAATTGCTGAAACTCAGAAGTATGCACACGTTACATTTTTCTTTAACGGCGGAGAAGAGCGTCAGTTTGAGGGCGAGGATAGAATTCTTATCAAGTCACCTGATGTTGCAACCTTTGATATGAAGCCTGAAATGTCGGCTCCGGAGGTATGCGATGCAGTATGTAAAGCAATAGATGAGGATAAATATGATGTTATAATCTTAAACTATGCAAACTGCGATATGGTAGGTCATACGGGTATAATGGAGGCTGCAATATCAGCGGTTGAGGCTGTTGATGAATGTGTAGGCAAGACAGTTGAAAAGATCCTTGAAAAAGGCGGAAAGGCTATTATCACTGCCGATCACGGTAATGCAGACTGCCTGATTGATCCTGTGAAAAAGGACGTATTTACTGCACATACAACTAACCCTGTTCCTATGATAGTTATAGGTGAGGGCGACGTTAAGGTTCGTGACGGTAAGCTTTGCGACCTATGCCCCACAATGCTTGATATGATGGGTATAGAAAAACCGGCAGAGATGACCGGGGAAAGCCTTATCGAAAGATAATCGTAAATAATAAGTAAATAAACA
>CAKSGP010000152.1 GCA_934454745.1 uncultured Clostridia bacterium | reverse complement strand
TGAACGTGCCAGAGTTGAGCTAACAAAGCTTATGCTTAAGCCTGCAAATTTTCTTGTAATGGACGAGCCCACAAACCATCTTGATATAGAATCCCGTGAAGCTCTTGAGCGTGCATTATCCGATTATGACGGAACAATGCTTATGGTATCCCACGACCGTTATTTTATAAATAAGCTTGCTGACAGAATTTTGTATATGGGACCTTGTGGTATAACAAGCTTTATAGGAGGTTATGATGAATTTGTTGCTAAAAAAAGCGAGGATACTGCAGAAGTTGTGGCAGAGTCTGAAAAACCAAAAAATCTTGATTATCAGGAGCAAAAGCGTTTACAGGCAGAAAAACGCAAGGTTTTAAACAGGCTTGATAAGGTTATAAAGCTAATCGAGGAAACGGAACAGAAAATTGCAGAATTGGATAATGAAATGATGAATCCGTCACTTTCTGCTGATTTTACCCGTCTTGCAGAGCTTTCATCGGAAAAAGACTCAAAGGACGAGGAGCTTTTAGAGCTTATGGAGGAATGGGAAGCATTGCAAACGGAAATTGACGAGAAAGGGTATATGTAAATGAGAGCAGTTATACAGAGAGTAAACAGTGCCTCCGTTAAAGTGGAGGGCGAAATAGTCGGAAAAATAGGAAAGGGATTACTTGTATTTTTAGGTGTCGGTGACGGAGATTGCGAGGCGGATTTAAAGTATATAGCAGACAAAACCATAGGACTGCGTATATTTTCAGATGAAGATGATAAAATGAACCTGTCTGTTACGGATATTTGCGGTGAAATACTTGTTGTATCTCAGTTTACGCTCTACGGCGATTGCCGAAAGGGCAGACGTCCGAACTTTACATCATCAATGGAGCCAATAGGTGCAGAGAAAATGTATGAAACATTTATAGAATATATAAAGAGTAAAGGCATAAAAACAGAACATGGAGAATTTGGAGCAGATATGCAGGTTGACATATCAAACGACGGGCCTGTGACTATTCTTTTAGACAGCAGTAAGATATTATAGGCAAAATTTTAATAATATCTAAAATTTTTCTTGACAAATTATGACAACAGTAGTATAATCAACTTAGTAAAGGCGATGACTGGGAACAAGTAGGATATTCTTTAGGTTTTAAGAGAGCTGCCGGATGCTGCAAGGCAGTAAATCGGGTATATCTGAATACATCCCAAGAGCTCCGCACCGAACAGAGCCAATCTAAGTAGACTGCGGCGGGGTTGCCCGTTATAGCAAGAGGGTATGCGTTTTGTCGATAAGACGTCAATCACCAAATGTGTACTCGTTAAGGCCGTATTCGTGAGGATGCGGTAAAATGAGGTGGTATCGCGGTGTCAATCGCCCTCATAGTTTAATTATTATGGGGGCGTTTTTTAATGCCCTTAAAAAGAAAGGGCAGATATATTATGTTACTAAAAATTGGATTACTGTTAGTGTTTTTTTCCGTAATGGTTATTGTGGGGGTTCAATGTCGGCGTCACGCAACAGATGTACACGGATTTGTACTTGGCGGACGTAATGTTGGACCTTGGCTTACTGCATTTGCATACGGTACATCGTATTTTTCAGCTGTAATTTTTGTTGGCTATGCGGGTCAGTTCGGCTGGTCATTCGGTATAGCATCAACCTGGATAGGTATAGGTAATGCTATTTTAGGTTCACTCCTTGCTTGGGTAGTTTTAGGCAGACGTACACGACTTATGACCCAGCATCTTGAAACTGCTACTATGCCGGAATTTTTCGGAAAGAGATACCTTAGCCCTGCACTTAAGATTGCCGCATCAATTCTTGTTTTCGTGTTTCTTATTCCTTATACCGCATCTCTTTATAACGGACTATCAAGACTTTTTGAAATGGCTTTCCCGGGTGTAAGCTATTCTGTATGCGTAATAGTAATGGCTGTTCTTACAGGTATATATGTAATTGCCGGCGGATATATGGCAACTGCAATAAACGATTTCATTCAGGGAATTATAATGCTTGTCGGTATAGTTGCTGTAATCGGAGCAGTTCTTGCAAATAATGGAGGATTTATGGCAGCATTAAATGGACTCGCAGAGGTTGAGGGTAGTGCACCTGGTGTATATAACTCATTCTTTGGTCCCGATCCATTAAATCTTGCATTTGTTGTAGTTTTAACATCCCTTGGAACCTGGGGACTTCCGCAGATGGTACAGAAGTTCTATTCAATAAAGAACGAAACGGATATTAAAAAGGGAACTATAATTTCAACATTCTTCGCAGTAATCGTTGCAGGAGGATGCTACTTCCTTGGCGGATTCGGAAGACTATTCACAGATAAGCTTACACTTCTTGCAGATGGAAAAATTGCAGGCGGATATGATGCAATTATTCCTACAATGCTATCAACCCTTCCTGATATTCTTATTGCAATAGTAATTGTACTTGTACTTTCAGCGTCTATGTCAACACTTTCATCGCTTGTTTTGGCATCAAGTTCAACACTTACTCTTGATATGATAAAGGGACATATCGTTAAGGATATGAGTGAAAAGAAGCAGGTACTTATTATGCGTATCCTGATAGTTGTATTTATTGGAATCTCTGCTTTCATAGCATTGAATAAGGACAAGCTTAGTGCGATTGCTGATATGATGGGTATATCCTGGGGTGCATTAGCAGGTGCATTTTTAGCACCATTCTTGTACGGCTTGTATTGGAAGCGTACAACAAAAACGGCAGTATGGGCAAGCTTTATTGTAGGTACAGTACTAATGGTATCTAATATGCTATTTAGAAGCTCATTCCCCACAATTTTACAATCACCCATTAACAGCGGTGTTATTGCAATGCTGTCAGGTCTTGTAATAGTTCCAATAGTTAGCTTATTTACTAAAAAGCCTGATTCAAAATTTGTTGATGAAGCATTTTCTTGCTATGATCAGGAAGTTAAAGTACATAAAAAAGAAAGCCTTGGTGCTTAATAAATTAAAGGTGAGGTAAAAATGGTAATAACTGAATTACTTGAAAGGAATGCGGAGCTTTACGGCGACGAGGTAAGCCTTGTTGAAATCAATCCTCCGCTTGGTGAGACAAAACGTCTTACCTGGAAGGAATATTCTCTTATTGAAACAAGCAACAAAGATGCGTTCCGTACAGAAATGACCTGGAGTGAATTTAATAAAAAAGCAAACAGATTTGCCAATTTACTCCTGAGCCGCGGAATAAAAAAAGGCGATAAAGTTGCAATACTCTTAATGAACTGCATTGAATGGCTTCCGATCTATTTCGGAATACTAAAGGCAGGTGCGATGGCTGTTCCCCTTAATTATAGATACACAGCAGATGAAATTGCATATTGTGTGAATCTTGCAGAGGCAGACGTTTTAATATTCGGACCGGAGTTTACCGGCAGAGTTGAAGATGTTGTGGACAAAATGAAAAGAGTCAGATATACCTTCTATCTTGGCGAGGATTGCCCTACATTTGCAGAAAGCTATGATAAGCTTGTAACATACTGCACCGCAAAAACTCCCGATATTCCCCTTACAGAGGACGATGACGCGGCTATATATTTTTCATCTGGTACAACAGGCTTCCCTAAAGCAATAGTACACAAGCACAGAAGTCTTATCCACTCCTGTCGGGTAGAGCAAAATCACCATTCCCAATCAAGAGACGATGTATTCTTGTGCATACCGCCTCTTTATCATACGGGTGCAAAAATGCACTGGTTCGGTAGTTTGCTCTCAGCAAGTAAAGCAGTATTGCTAAAAGGTGTAAAACCTGAATGGATAATAAGAACAGTTTCAGAGGAAAAATGTACCATAGTGTGGTTACTTGTGCCCTGGGCACAGGATATTTTAGACGCTATTGACAGAGGCGAGATCAAACTTGACGAATATTCTCTTGGACAATGGCGTCTGATGCACATAGGTGCACAGCCTGTTCCTCCGAGCCTTATAAAGCGATGGAAAACTCATTTCCCAAATCACCAATATGATACTAACTATGGTTTAAGCGAATCAATAGGACCTGGTTGCGTACATCTTGGAGTAGAGAACATACATAAGGTAGGAGCCATAGGCAAGGCAGGTTACGGCTGGGAGGTTAAGATTGTGGACGAGCACCGCAATGCAGTACCAAAAGGCGAAGTAGGTGAGCTTGCAGTAAAAGGACCTGGTGTAATGGAGTGCTACTTTAACGACGAAAAGGCGACAAACGAGGTACTTGCAGACGGTTGGCTCTTTACAGGTGACATGGCAAGAGAGGACGAGGACGGATTTATCTATCTCGTTGACAGAAAGAA
>CAKSGP010000151.1 GCA_934454745.1 uncultured Clostridia bacterium | reverse complement strand
GTCAAAATGCGGTTGCCGAGTCTGATGCCTTGCTTGAAAGATATACTCTTTTCGGCTATCAGTGGAATTCCTTGTATAAAGCGTCTGTGATAAAAAATAACAATGTGAAATTCTGCGACGCAATTTTTTATGAGGATTATTTCTTTAATATTGATTTTGCCAAGCACATTTCGGCTCTTGTTACGCTTGACTGCACGGATTATCATTATTATAAGCGAATAAACGGGAGCGTTACAAACCGCTTTACAAAGGATTATTTCAGTCTCAGCTATAAAAGAATAGAAACAATGTTTGAGTTTTGCACCGAAAACGGATGTATGAGCGATGATGTTTACTCTGTCTTGGGCGGCAGACTGCTGCGTTATACGCTTTCCGCATTAAGCAGAAACAATAATCCGCTTTCCGGTATGGGCAGAGAGGAAAAAAAGCAATGGTTCAGGCAGATCTGCGATATGCCGCTTTATTCGGAGCTGCTTCCGAAAACCGAAGGAATCAACATTGTTTTTAAGATGCTTAAAAGGGTAATACTTAAAAAGAACTGTCCGGCAGCTCTTGCTATGGGCAGAATTGTGTATACTTTAAGATGAATGAAAGGTACGGGGTAATTTGAGGTGTATATTAGTATACTTGACTATGACCTTTTAGTAAAAACAAATTTATATTATAAAGCAAAAATGCTGATTATATTTGCGCCGGCAAAACAAAAGAGGTGAAAAATTTATGGATATAAGAATTAAGAAAGATTCTGTAACGGAGAGAATATTTAATGCTTTCGAACTCGTTTTCAAAATCAGTTTTTTGATGTACGGCTTGGCAAGCTTTAATTCATTTTTCGCTCAAACCAAGGTTATATCAATATTATTGATTTTAACAACTTTATCTGCGGGTATCACTCTCCTTTACAGGCTGGTAAATTTTCGCAGGTTTATCCATAATAAAATGCTGTGGCTTTGCTTTGCCTTTTTGGCAAGCTATATAGTGTCGCTTGTTTTGAACTTGCGGTATGCAAATATGAACGGTATTAAAGCACTGGCATTTATGGGAATGCAGTTTTGCTTGTTGCTGGCTACAGATGAGAATAAAAGTTTTGAAGACTTTAAAGGCGAATTAAACCTTATATTCCGAATTTTTTCCTTTTATATGATGGTGGCGGCATTTGCGAGCATTGTTCTTATGCTTTGCGGTTACAGCAACATTGCCGAGAGAAATAATCAATATGTTTTTTCGGGATTTGTTTGGGGCAGATTATGGGGCGTGTTCACCGATCCTAATTTTGCGTCGGTCTTATCGATCATGGCAATAATAATTTCTCTTTATGCAATTACATTGCGCAAAAAAGTGTTTTGGCGGACTGTTAATATTATAAACATTATTTTGCAGATGCTCTATATATCTTTTTCCGATTCCCGAACCGGAATGGTTGTTACGTTCATCACATTGAGTTTGTATGTTTATCTGAGACTCAACGCAAACGATTTTAATAAGGGAAAACTTTTTAAAAATATCATCTGCATATCAATGGCTCTTATCATAGGTTTTGTCGGGTCAGCCTCGTTTAAAGCAATTAATACAGTATATAATAAGACGATTTCTTTAACTGCCGAAAAAGAGCCCGACGACAAAAAGGAGCAAACGATTGAAAAGTATACTGTGGGCAGAGAACAGGATATAGAGCACGATATAAGTAACAGAAGATTTGACTTATGGAACAGTGCTATTGAGACATTTAAATTAAGACCTATATTCGGAGTGTCCTTTGAAAGTGTAGGAGATTTTGCGGAAGAGAATCTTCCCGATACATATCTTGTTAATAATGATAACGGCAAATTTAATAATTATCACAATGTTTTATTTAATGTACTTGTGGGTCAGGGGATCGTCGGAATTGTTATATTTTTTGCAATGATAGTATATGCCGGTCTTAATTTAATAAAAACAGTCTATAATTCCTACGGAACGAAAAACTATCTGCTTTGTTGTATGATTTTTACTTTATTGATTGCCGCTCTTGTCTCTGCAATGTTTGTTTCCGAAATTATTTATGCAATTTCTGTTAATATGATGATGTTTTGGTATTTGCTTGGAATAATGCTTGCCAAAGGCAGAGAGGATATAAATGATGACAAAAATCAGCGTAATAATTCCGGTATATAATGTAGAAAAATATTTAAGAAAATGCATAGAAAGTGTACTGGCACAAAACTTTTCGGATTATGAAATTCTACTTATTGATGACGGCTCTACCGACCTGAGCGGACAAATATGTGATGAGTATGCGGAAAAGTATGCTATTGTAAAGGCTATACATCAAGAAAATATGGGACAGGGTGGCGCCAGAAATACAGGAATCGAAAATGCAAACGGCGATTATCTGCTTTTTGTTGACAGCGATGATGCGGTTAAGGAAAATATGCTTGGGTTTCTTTATGATACTGCTGTCAGTAATAATTCGGATATTGTTTCATTCGGTATGTATTATGTGTATGAAGACGGGCGGATAATGGCAACCAGAGCCCCGATAAGCAACGGTATAAAAGATATTTATCATAAGGAAATATCACATTATTTTTCTACAGATTCATATGTGTGGAATAAATTTTTCAAGACCGGCTTATTCTTTAAAAGTGGCGTAAGATATCCTGAGCATATGTGGTACGAAGATTTGTCTGTAAACCAAAAGATAGCGCTTTTTGCGGAAAAAGTCACTCTTACCGACAAAATGTTCTATAAATATCTTCAACGCGAAAACTCAACAATGCATATTAAAAATACCGATCGGAATTCGGATATGCTTACCGTGGTTTCCGACATACTGGATTTTTACAAAAAAAACAATGCTTTCAATGAGTATTATGATGAACTGTGTTTTATGACAGTGATGCATATGATGGTTCTCTGCTCTTTAAGGGTAGCTTCCGATAATGCGCATCATCCGCTTTTGAAAAAATTTTACGATTTCACATATGAAAATTTTCCTGATTTTAAAAAGAATAATTATGTGAAAAAGCATTTGACGCAACGCCACAGGGTGATATTTGCTTTTTCAAAACACAGGATGTACGGAATGTTAAAAATACTTGATAGGTTGAATAAATTAAGGTAAGGAGTAAGTCAATGCCTGATATAACGGTTGTGATACCTGTTTACAATGTTGAAAAATACTTGAAAAAATGTGTAGACAGCGTTTTGCATCAAACCTATAAGAATTATGAGATAATACTGGTTGATGACGGTTCTACGGATTCAAGCGGAATTATATGTGATGAATTGGCAACAAAAAACAGTAATATTAAGGTTATACACCAAGAAAATATGGGTCTTGGCGGAGCCAGAAATGCCGGAATTAAAAATTGCGATACAGAGTATATTGTTTTTTTGGACAGCGATGATTATATACATCCGGAATTACTGGAAAGATGTATTCAAGCTCTTAAAACCAATGAGTGTGATATTGTATTGTTTGATATGATAAGCGTCGATGAAAACGGTGTAAAGGGAAGCTTGTACACCACAACGTTTGAAGACGGCAAGATTTTATCTAAAATCGAAACAGCCGGTGTATGTATTGATCCGTCAGCCTGTGATAAAGCTTACAGAACTTCGCTTTTCAGAGATAACGATATATACTTTCCCAATAAAGTATGGTACGAGGATCTAAGGACCATACCGAAGCTTTTGTCATTTGCCGATGTGGTAATGAAAATAAGAAGTGAGCCGTTATATTATTATTTCCAACGCTCCGACTCAATAATGCATACGCCCGATTATGACAGAATGGTGCGGGAGCGTATGGCGGCTGCAGATGATTTATACACATATTTTAGAGGACACGGTATTGCCGAAGAATATATTGATATGCTTGAGTTCATTACTATTTATCATGCCTTCTTGCTTCCTTGCCTTGAAATGTACCGTAAAACAGGTAATTACAGTATATATTTAAATGAATTGTTCGAAAATTTGAATAATACGGTTAGCAACCCTTTCAAAAACCCGTATTTGAGGCTATTGCGAAAAAATGAATTGATAATTTTAAAATTAGCAATGAAAAAAAAATATTTCACAATAAATTGTATTACCTTATTTAACAGAAAGTTTAAAAATATTAAAAGCCATGTTTTTGGATAAGATGTTGATTGCAAGGAGAAATTATGATTGTTAGTATTATAGTTCCGGTTTATAACGTAGAAAAATACATTGAAAAATGCATCAGATCCTTGCTCAATCAAACATTTAAAGACTATGAAATAATCGTTGTTATAGACGGCTCGACTGATGCAAGCGAGAAAATTGTGCGGG
>CAKSGP010000150.1 GCA_934454745.1 uncultured Clostridia bacterium | reverse complement strand
GTTAAGAACACTCCAAACGGACTTATAGTTCTTAACGAGAATTTTGAGGTTCAGCAAATAAACGCGGCGGCAAGAAAGATGATGAATATACGTTCAAGCTCAGATGTGCTTGGAGAGCCGATAGTACGGATAATGGATCCGACAAACTTTATGACTGTAAAAGATACAGGTAAGGACATACGAAACAAACGAGTATATCTTGCAGAATATGAGCGTTATGTTGAGCAGTCGGTTCTATATGATAAGGATTCCCATCTTTTAATCGGAATTATGCGTGATGTTACTGATGAGGAGCATGAGCGAGAAAAGAAGGAAAATATCAGCCGACAGACCATAGAGGTTGCTGATAAGGTGGTTGATAAGCAAATGCGTATAGTTCAGGAGATTGCATCGCTTTTAGGAGAAACGGCGGCAGAAACAAAAATTGCACTTGCAAATCTAAAGGAGTCGATTTCTGATGAATGATTTATGTGCGGATATTGGCTGGAAAAGCATCAACCACTACGGTGAGGAGCTTTGCGGTGACCACGTTGATGTTGTTGAACAAGGTGATGATTCTTTTGTTGTGGTCCTTGCAGACGGCCTTGGAAGCGGCGTTAAAGCAAACATTCTTTCTATCCTGACCTCAAAAATCATCTCTACAATGATGGCGGCAGGATTGCCCATTGAGGAATGTGTTTCTACAATCGCCGCAACACTTCCCGTATGCTCTGTAAGAGGTGTTGCATATTCCACCTTTACCATTATGCACCTCATAAACAACGAAACAATTGAAATTATTCAGTATGATAATCCCCAGGTTATAGTACTGCGTGGCAATAAACATTATGATTATCCGAAAACTGAAATGAATATTGACGGAAAGAAAATCTATAAGTCAACTATTCGTTTAAAGGAGGATGATATTTTTATAGCTATGAGCGACGGTTGTCCCCATGCAGGAATTGGTATGGCGTACAACTTTGGTTGGAAGCGTGAGGATATTATTGAGTTTATGGAAACTATATCCATAGCCGGATTTACAGCAAAAAACCTTTCCACGATGCTTATTGACGAATGTGAAAAACTCTACGGATGCGAGCCGGGAGATGACGCAACGGCTTGTATTATTAAAATACGAAAGCGTGAGCCGATGAATTTGTTGTTCGGACCGCCATCAAACCGTGATGACTGTGACAGGATGATGTCCTTGTTCTTCTCAAAAGCGGGAAAGCATATAATATGCGGCGGAACAACCTCGTCTATTGCCGCAAAGTATCTTAATAAACCCCTTAAACCAACTCTTAACTATGAAAATTCCGATATTCCGCCTATTGCGGAAATTGATGGCGTTGATCTTGTAACAGAGGGTGTTATAACTGTTAACAGAGTGTTGGAATATGCGCGGGATTATATTGGAGATAATACAATGTACGAGCATTGGAATTATAAAAATGACGGTGCATCGCGGATTTGCCGATTGCTTTTTGAGGAGGCAACAGATATTAATTTCTTTGTAGGCCGTGCAATAAATCCGGCACACCAAAACCCTGATTTGCCTATAACCTTCAGTATAAAAATGAATCTCGTAGATGAGTTATCAAATTGCTTAAGGCAGATGGGAAAAAAGGTTAAATTAAGCTATTTTTAATTATTGGCAAAAAAAGAACGGAACAACTCATTTTGTGAGTTTTTCCGTTTTTTGCTTTAATAAGCCAATTATACAGCTGTAAGAATAACAAGTACAAAAGTTGTTATAAGGAACAATACTGAAATTGTTGTTGTAAGACGCATCTGCATCTTTTCCTTTGTTGTACCGCCTGCTCTTTTAAAGAACGAATCGCCCATATCAGATGAAGCACCCTGAATGCCTCTCATACCGGGATCCTTGCCCTCCTGCAGAAGCACAACAGCTATAAGCAATACTGAAACTATAATATGGAGAACAATAAACAAAGTCTGCATAATTCTACCTCCTTCACTAACGAGTATGACTCTAAAATTATATAATACTTTATAATTATACCATAAGTAAAAATGTTTGCTTGCAAGGACATTTTTACACAGCCGTCCATATAGCAGTCCGTGGGTACTGCACGGGACGGCAAAGCCGTAAAGGCTTGCCTTGCAAGACTCACTGCGTATATTATACCATAAATTTTGTATTTTTCAAGTCTTTTTTTAAATTTTTCAATAAATTTCAAAAAATTACTGTACTATTTGGAAAATATCTGTTATACTAATAATAAGAAAACGGAGGTAGCTATGGACTGCAGAGATGAAAAAAGAGAAAGAGTCATAATAGCCGGTCTGCATACAGGCAGCCGTGATAATTTAAATGATACCACCGAGGAATCTATGGCAGAGCTTGGCGAGCTTGTTGATACTGCAGGCGGTGAGGTTGTAGGCGAAATTATACAGAACCGACCTGTTCCTGACAGCGGCACGTATTTAGGCGAGGGCAAGCTTTTAGAGCTTAAAGAATCGGTTATGGCACTTGAGGCGACACTTGTTGTATTTGATGATGAGCTCTCACCCATACAGCTCAGGAACATAAGCGATAATTTAGGAGTCCGCGTTCTTGACCGTTCAATGCTTATTCTTGATATATTTGCAATGCGTGCACGTTCAGGGGAGGGCAAGCTTCAGGTAGAGCTTGCACAGCTTAAGTATCAGTTGCCGAGGTTAAGAGGTATGGGACTTGAACTAAGCCGTACAGGCGGAGGTATAGGCACAAGAGGCCCGGGTGAAACAAAGCTTGAAAGTGACCGCCGTCATATACGGACAAGAATTGCATCCCTTGAGGAGCAAATTCGGGAAATTAAAAAGCACCGTGAGCTTTTGCGTAAAAGACGGCATAAGGACGGGCAAATAACGGGAGCTATTGTAGGCTATACAAATGCAGGCAAATCCACGCTCTTAAACAGGCTGACAGATGCGGGAGTATTTGCAGAGGACAAGCTATTTGCTACCCTTGATACTACATCACGTGCCATTACACTTGAGGATAACAGATGTATTATACTCATTGACACTGTCGGTTTTATACGCAAGCTTCCTCATTACTTAATAGAGGCGTTTAAATCAACCTTAGAGGAGGCGGCAGATGCCGATTTTATAATTCACGTTACTGACGCATCAACTGATGAGGCGAATAACCACATAAAGGTGGTAAATGAAGTTCTTGATGAAATAGGTGCGGTTGGAAAGCTTGTAATAAATGTGTATAATAAATGCGATATTGAGAATAAATGCGTCCCTGCCTATAAGGGAGAAAACGTTTTTATAAGCGCAAAAACAGGACAGGGAATCGGAGATTTATTAGAGGCAATCTCAAGAACAGCTCCCGGAATAAAAATCAAGCGAACACTCTTAATCCCGTACAGTGATGGCGGAGTGCTTAACGATTTGCATACAAAGGAAAAGATTTTAAAGGAGGAATATACGGCAGAGGGTGTACTAATAGATGCCCTTATAGATGATGCGGTATATAAATCCTTAAAAAAATACGAAGCAGAAAAAGGGCAGTGATTTTATTGTCGAAAAAGAATTTATATAAAACAGTGGGCTGTGAATCCGAAACGCTTATAATAGAGAAAAAGTCGAAATTTATATCCCACGTAAAGCCGGTTGATACAGAGAGCGATGCACTGGAGTACCTTAATAAAATCCGTTCGGAGTATCCTGATGCAACTCATAATGTATATGCTTATATAATAGACGAAAACAATATTTTCCGCTACTCTGACGACGGCGAGCCGGGCGGTACGGCAGGTATGCCTGTTCTTGATACAATCCGCAATATGGGGCTTGTAGATGTCATAGTTGTCATAACACGATACTTTGGCGGAACACTTTTAGGTACAGGCGGGTTGGTCCGTGCATACAGCGCATCGGCAAAGGAAGGACTTATAAAATCCGGTATAATAACACGGATAATGTGCTATATTATATGTGTAAAGACGGATTATGATCTTGTAGGAAAGCTTCAATATCATTTTGCAGAATCGGGATATATAGTTACCGATACAGTTTATGAAAATGATGTTACGTTTTTTGTTGCATCGCCCAAAGAGGACACGGAGGCTTTAATAAATGACCTTACGGAGGCCACAAACGGCAGAGCAAAAATAGAAATAATAGCAGAAAAGTATATTAATAAGGAGGAAAAATAAATGGAAATCAAATTAACAATGCAGAATTTTGACGGCGAGGTTGTAAAATCAGATGTACCCGTACTTGTTGATTTTTGGGCACCTTGGTGCGGACCCTGCCAGATGCTTGGACCTATCATAGAGGAGATTTCAAAGGAATATGAGGGCAAGGCAAAGG
>CAKSGP010000149.1 GCA_934454745.1 uncultured Clostridia bacterium | reverse complement strand
CACCTACACAGATGAAACATTAAAAGAAGGCGTTAATTACCGTTACCGCGTAACTGCAGTAAATCAAAACGGTAAAAAAGCTGTTTCCGATATAGGAAATGAGTTTGAATTGTTTATACCGGAGGAGTCTTTTGTAGACGGCAACGGAAACTATGCAGGCGGATTTGAACAGGGCGGACTTACCGGTTCAAATACATGGCCTAACAGTAACGGATGGTATAAGGACGAAGACTGGGTTCCCGAGATTGGTCAATTTATAAAGGGAGATGCAAGAACCGGCGAATATAGCTTTGTCGTTGATCTTAAAAACGGTATCGGAACATTGCAAAATATTTATGCGGCGCGTATAAACTATAATCTTACACTCAAACCCAATACACAGTACAGGATTTCATTCTGGGCAAAAAACACCAACATTATGTACGGTGTAACTGTATATGACGGAGATGGGAATCAATTACTTTGGACATATCCCTATTCAGGTGAAGGTGATGGTTGGGGCGAAGTAGAAGCAACCTTTACCACGGGTGAAGACGGGAAAATAAGACTCAGACTTTCAAATTTAAAGCAAGAAGATGCATATCTCAAAATTGATGACTTCTCAATAAAGGAGGTGCGGTAAATGGTGTCTCAAAAGAAATTTTTAGCTGTATTACTTTCTATTGTCATTGCAATGGCCCCGATGATACTTCCGATATTTGTTTCGGCGGATGATAGTACGGTTGTACAAACATGGGATTTTAAGAAACTGAAAAATGCAGATTATGCGGAACGTGTCGATGCAAGCTGTCCTAAAATTCCGCGTCAAACAAGTGAAGACGGAAAAATACTAATTGGAGCTCCGGACAATTATAATATCACATCTTTGAAAATTCAAGATGGTGTGGTGAATATGTCTCGAACAGCTAAATATGTATTCAGTGAGCCAAATTGGAGGCCGGTGTTGTTACAGCTTAAGCTTGATAACACATTAAAAGCAGGCGAAGCATATACGCTTAATACCGATTTTACTGTGGAAAATACCGGGGAATGGGCTACGGATTTTTATTTCTTCTATACCAAAAGCACCGGTTGGGAAGATGGAGAAGCTCATGTTGCCCCTAATGCGGCAGGCACGGTTGTTATAGACAGTAAAGCAGGTGGGTTTTCTAAATACGAATACACATATTCCTTTATTCCTTCATCTGATCTTGAGGCAGGCGGATATTTGGCTTTGCGTTTTAATACACATAACGCTCAGTTTAACGCAAGTGTTTCATCGGCAAGCATTACAAAATCTGCCTCGAAACCTGCTGAAGACGACGCAGCAGTCAACTGGGATTTCAAGCACTGTGATGACCAGAAAATCGTATATTCCGGAAATGGTGAAGGTTATGGAAAGCTAACCAGTAAAGATGGAAAAATTCAAATCGGCACCGGTGATGGAGGCTATAGCAAAGAGAATATCACAATAACAGACGGCAATGTGGAAATGGAGGCGAAAGACCAGTATAAGCTGAGCCATTGGCGTAGCTTCTTCTTAAGCTTAAAGCTTGAAAAAACCCTGAAAGCCGGAGAAACCTATATTTTCAGTTCCGATTTCTCTGTACAGAGTACAGGTGGGTGGCCGTCATATTTTTATTTCTATTATTCACCTATCGGCTTTAATTGGGGGGATGGGGCAGATAAAGCACCAAATGAAAGCGGTGCTGTAATATTCGATCGAATTGAAAAGGGCTTTGAAAGTATCAATAGCTATACATATTCATTTACACCGGAAACGGATTTGGCACCCGGATATCTTGTATTGAAATTTGATGAGTATGACGCGACATTCAAAGCAAACTTTTCAAAAGTCAGCTTAAGCAAAGCAGAGAAAGAATCTTTGATTCATACCTACTGGGATTTCAGTAAAATGAATGATGGCAACTATACCGGACAAAAGCCCGAACTTATAAGCAGTGACGGCAATATTATATTAGGAGTAAAGAATGCCTATTGGAACGGTCTTGGCGATTGGACGGTTAAAAACGGTACAGTGACACAGACGAATTACGCACATGCCAGTCATTATGTGCAATATGTTTTAAGTCTGAAACTAAGTAAGTCACTTAAAGCTGGAGAAGAGTATAATTTTGTCAGCGATTTAACTGTCATTAATACCGGAGATCAATGGCCGCATGATTTAAACTTCTACTATACTCCTCAGATTGATAACTATGAAGATAACAATACCAATCCGTACGATAAAGAAAATGCCGTGATAATCAAGGCAAAAGAAGAAGGCTTTGCCGGTTTTTCCGGGTTCAGTGCATCGTTTATACCCGATAAGGATTTAGCGCCCGGATATCTTACACTGCGTGTTTGTTTAAACTCATCAACCGATGTAACTACTGTATCCAACGCTTATTTATTAAAGAACGATATGTCGGTTAATAACCGTGTAATTAACGGTGACTTTGAAAACAACTTGATTATTTGGGGTAATGAGAATTCCCAATTCTCTATTAATGCAGATTCACATACAGGAACAGCATCTGTTTATTCGGGGAAGGGATATTATTCAAAACTCTCTCAAACAATGCCGGTAAAAGCAAATACCAATTATGCATTTGAATTTTGGTATAAAGGTGAATTTACGGGTGAGGCACCGGTTTGGGCAATATCAAAAGGCAACACATTTGCCGGCGATTCTGTGATAAACCGCGGATCACTTGAAACATCAACTGATTGGTCAAAGAAAAGGGTGGTTGTTTCAAGCGGGGACAACGAGGCTCTTAATGTTTGTTTCCAGTCAGTCCCCGGCGCAGAATATAAAATAGACGATATTACATTTGAAGAAACCGATGAAGCTGCCGAAGCGTTCGAGGCGGAAGCTGTTAGCGCTACGGTAGGTGATCCTGCCGGCGGTAGCTTCTATTCATCAACATTCTACATTGCAAAGGACGGAACAAACCTTCTTGAAAATGGCGGATTTGAAGAGGATGCCACCGGAGCATCAAATGATGCTTTAAACATATCGGGTAGTAATTTATCGGTTGTAACAGATGATGAGCTTGTTTTCGAAGGAAACCGTTCGATAAAAATGATTGCCGGTGATAGGGAAGAAAATTATGCAATACCTTTTTCTGTTGAACCTAATAAAGAATATTATGTTTCATTCTTTATAAAGTGCGACCCAAAGAGTGGTTGGTATAAGGATTTAGAAAAGTTTTCACCGCTTACTTACGGTATAACGGATTTTTCAACCGGAAAGTTTTTAAAGGGCAATAATAATACGGAACTTAAGGAGAATATGCAGTTTATGCTTCCTGCTTATAATAACAGGTGGTATATGGCGTCCTTCAGTCTCAAATCAAATGATAGCACTAAATTGAATTTGGTTATCAGAATGCATAATTCAACTGCTTATCTTGATAATGTTTACATTTTCACAAAAGAAAATGCAGTTGTTTATGAAGCGCCGCTTAAAAAGCTCGGCAATATTAAGGTTACTGACGAAAATCCGGAAAATTTAGATACCGATGTTAACTTAATTGAAAACTTTAACTTCAGCGAACAGGATGTGACATTCTGGAGCAGTCCGAGAAACAGCCTGTACGGCGATACACTGGATATAACGGATACAAAGCACACTATTCAGGGAAATGCGTTCCATTATAAGAGTAACAAGCGTTATCCTAACAGAACCTATTATATTAAATGGATAGATGTAAAACCGAACACGGAATATACATTTTCCGCAAAATATCTTATAGCTAAGACCGGCGAGGGATTTTTAGGTGTTATCGATGGTTATAAGTCGGATTTATACAGTATGACGGAAAACCTTGTATATCCGAAATTTGTCAAAAAGTTTACCTTTGGTGAGGAAAACTATAATGTGGATCACAATTGGCAAAATGTAGGAGTTTCTTTTAATACAGGCGACAGAAATCGTATAGGAATAGTCGTTCACGACAGGGGCGGCGAGGCTTATATTGACGATGTCAGACTTTTCGAAAGTGTAAACGGCAAAATACTCATTGAACCGGTCGACAATTTTCCAAAAGCTCTTGAATCAAAAGTGTCTTCGATTACTGTAAAGTCACGGAAAGTGTACGGCGTCTCACCGAAAACAAAACTTAGTCAGGTAATAAACTCGTTCGACAACAGTAATTACATAAGGGTGTTTGCAGCTGATGGAACTGAAATTACAGACCTATCGGCATATGCAGCCACTGGCATTGAGTTAAGACTTATGAACGGCCCGCAAATCAAAGCAAGAGCCACATTGATTATTAAAGGAGATATAAACGGAGACGGTCTTGCTGATGATGATGATCGTTATATACTTATAA
>CAKSGP010000148.1 GCA_934454745.1 uncultured Clostridia bacterium | reverse complement strand
ATTTAGGCGAGGCACTAAGAAGAATTAACGAGGGTGCATCAATGATAAGAACAAAGGGCGAGCCGGGCACAGGTGATGTTGTCCAAGCTGTACGTCATATGCGTATGATGCAGGCAGAAATCCGCAGAATAGGTTCAATGAGTGAGGATGAACTATACGATGCGGCAAAAGAGCTTCAGGTTCCTTATGATTTGGTAAAGTATGTACACGAGAACAAGAAGCTTCCCGTTGTTAACTTTGCCGCAGGCGGTGTAGCAACTCCTGCTGATGCGGCATTAATGATGCAGTTAGGTGCAGAAGGCGTTTTTGTTGGTTCAGGTATCTTTAAGTCAGGTAATCCTGCAAAGCGTGCTGCATCAATCGTTAAGGCTGTCACAAACTACAACGATCCAAAGGTGCTTGCAGAACTATCTGAGGATTTAGGCGAAGCGATGGTCGGAATAAATGAACAGGAAATAGAACTGCTTATGGCTGAGAGGGGCAAATAAATTGAATATCGGTATTTTAGCCCTGCAAGGTGCATTTATAGAACACGAACAGATTCTTAAAAAGCTTGACGTGTCAAGTATGGAAATCCGTTGCAGAAATGATCTTGAAAAACCTTTTGATGGACTTATTATCCCCGGCGGAGAAAGCACGGTGCAAGGCAAGCTTTTAAAAGAGCTTGATATGTTTGACAGATTAAAGGGTATGATAGAGGACGGTATGCCTGTTTTTGGCACCTGTGCCGGACTTATACTCCTTGCCAAAAAGATTGACAATGACAACCGTACTCATCTTGGTACAATGGATATTACAGCTGTCCGCAATGCATACGGACGTCAGCTTGGAAGCTTCTATACTGAGGAGGATTTTGCAGATATCGGTAAAATCCCTATGACATTTATCCGTGCTCCTTATATAAAATCCGTGGATAAGGATGTTGTTGTTCTGGCAAAGTCGGATGATAAAATTATTGCCGCACGGCAGAACAATCAGCTGGTTACGGCGTTCCACCCCGAGCTTAACTCTAACACAAGAGTTCACGGATACTTTATAGATATGATTAAAAATAAATAACTGTCCATAACCCCTTAAAGGCGATCAGCTTTTAGGGGTTTTTGTTTTTATTGCGTGAAAAACATCGTTAAACTATTATAAACCTACAAAATTATACAAAAATCTACAACATTAATATGCAACATTCATTATTGCAAAAGAATACGATTTGTGCTATAATAATATAGACTGTATATGTTGAAAAAACATTTTTTGTTCTATAATTCGGATGGATATATGGAGAAATAAAATTATATAATAAGGGGGAGGAGAGGATAAAGTGAAAATAAGGAAATTTGACACAAAAGTACAGCACTTAAAATATAAGGTGCTGCGCGAGGTTGCAAGACACGCATGGGACGGCGACCTCTTAGAAAAAGTTACAGACATTCCCGAAATCATAGTTCCAGGTAATACAGCAACAATGAGATGTTGTGTTTACAAGGAAAGAGCCATTCTTTCAAAGAGAGTAAAGCTTGCAATGGGCGGCGATACTGAAAACAAGAACGTTATTGAGGTTATAGACATAGCTTGTGATGAATGTCCCATCGGCGGTTATGAGGTTACAAACGCCTGTCGAGGCTGTCTTGCGCATAGATGTGAAGATGTGTGTAAGTTTGGTGCATTGACTTTTGACGATCAGCAGAAAGCCCATATAGATAAGTCAAAGTGTAAGGAGTGCGGAGCCTGTTCAAAGGTTTGTCCGTACAGTGCAATTACCCACCATAAGCGTCCTTGCCAGAGAGCTTGTAAAATTAAGGCAATCTCAATGGACGAAAATAAAGCGGCTAAAATTGATAATGACAAGTGTATATCCTGCGGTGCGTGTGTTTATCAATGCCCCTTTGGTGCAATATCGGATAAATCATACATATTAGATGCAATTGACATAATCAAGAACAGCGAAAACAATACCAAATACAAGGTTTATGCAGTGGTTGCCCCATCTATTTCCAGTCAGTTTACTTATGCAAAGCTTGGACAGGTAGTAACAGGAATTAAAGAGCTTGGCATATATACAACTGTTGAGGCGGCACTGGGTGCAGATATGGTTGCCATAGAGGAGTCAAGAGAACTTGTAGAAAAGGGATTTTTAACAAGCTCTTGCTGCCCGGGATTTGTAAGCTATGTTCAGAAATATTTTCCGGATATGAAGGAAAATATATCTCACAACCTGTCACCTATGGCAAGGATTGCAAAATATATAAAGGAAACGGACAAGAGTGCGAAGATAATCTTTATCGGTCCCTGTACTGCAAAGAAAGCAGAAATACAGCTTGATACTGTTAAACCTTACGTTGATGTGGTCCTCACATTTGAGGAATTACAAGCGTTATTTGACAGTCGTGATATAGATATTACAACACTTTCTGAGGGCGTCCTTGACAATGCCTCATACTATGGCAGGATTTTTGCCCGTTGCGGTGGACTTTCTGATGCAGTCGCTCAGGCACTTAAGGAACAGAATTTTGATGATTTTGAGGTGAAGGGAATTGCCTGTGACGGAATTGAGGAATGTAAGATTGCCCTACTTAAAAAGAGTAAAAATCTTATTGATGTAAACTTCATCGAGGGTATGGCATGTAACGGCGGATGTATCGGCGGTGCAGGATGTCTGACTCACGGTGCAAAAGATAAAAACGAAGTTGATAAATACGGAATGCAGGCATACGAAAAGACAATAAAAGGTGCCATAGGCGTTTTTACAACAAGTGAAAATTAATAAAAATAATTTTGTAGGAGAGGAAATAATATGAACAAAATTACTATCATCGGAAGCGGAAGCGTTGGTTCAACCATTGCTTATACATTGGCGGTTAACGGAGCTTGCTCAGACATTGTTTTAATTGATATAAACAGTGAGAAGGCATACGGTGAAGCCCTTGATATCAGGCAGGGAATCCCCTTCTGTAATCCGTGTAACGTCTATGCAGGCACATATTCAGATGCTGAAAATTCGGATATTGTTATTATCACATCAGGTATTGCAAGAAAGCCTGGACAGACAAGACTTGAGCTTGCCCAGACAAACATTGATGTGTTAAAGAGCATTATACCTCAGATTACCCATTATGCACCTGACGCAGTTTATCTAATAGTAAGTAACCCTGTTGATATTTTAACTTATGCGTTCTGTAAGCGTTCAGGAATCCCTGAAGACCGTATTATCGGTTCAGGCACAATCCTTGATACTGCAAGACTTCGTGCACGACTTTCGGAGCATTATAAAATAAGCCAGAGCAATGTTCACGCTTACGTGTTTGGTGAACACGGGGATTCTTCGTTCGTTCCCTGGTCACTTGCAAATATTTCAAATGTTCATATAGATGACTGCCCAAACTCATTCTTAGTAGGAGGTAAACAGCTTCCTGCACTTGACAGAGAAGAAGTAGCAGACTATGTCCGTAAATCCGGCGGCAGAGTCATTGAACGTAAGGGTGCAACCTTCTATGCGGTTTCGATTTCAGTATATTATATATGCAAATGCCTCCTAAGTGGTATTGATACAACTATGACAATCTCTACAATGATGCACGGTGAGTACGGTATTGACGATGTGTGCTTGAGTACATTAAGCGTTGTAGGAAACAGAGGCATACGCAGTAAGGTTATACTTCCCCTTAATGATGATGAAATAATAAAGCTTCGAAACAGTGCTGATAAGCTTAAGGAAATCATAAAGGGAACTGTAATCTAAATTGTACAATTAAGGAGGATATAGAAATGGAATATCGTATTGAACACGATTCAATGGGTGAAGTTAAAGTGCCTGCTGATAAGCTTTGGGCGGCACAAACTCAGAGAAGTCACGAAAACTTTGAAATCGGCGTAGATATTGAAACAATGCCAAGAGAGATTACTCACGCATTCGGTATATTAAAAAAAGCTGCCGCACAGGCAAACAGTGAGCTTCGTCCTGAAAAGATGACTGCTAAAAAGCTGGAGGCTATAAGCGCTGCATGTGATGAGGTTATTTCAGGCAAACTCAATGATAACTTCCCTCTTGTTGTATGGCAGACAGGTTCGGGTACACAGTCAAATATGAATGCCAATGAGGTTATTGCAAACAGAGGGAACGAAATTGCAGGCGAAAAAATCCTTCATCCGAATGATGATGTAAATATGAGCCAGTCATCAAATGACACCTTCCCGACAGCTATGCACATTGCGGCAGTATTAATGCTTGAGGATAAGCTTATTCCTGCAGCACAGACTCTTATTGATACATTTAAGGGCCTTGAGAAGGAGAATGAGGGTATAGTAAAAAGCGGTAGAACTCACC
>CAKSGP010000147.1 GCA_934454745.1 uncultured Clostridia bacterium | reverse complement strand
GCGTTTTGGTGATTTTGTAACAAAAAGCGGACGAAACACACCGTATTTCGTAAATACAGGCAACTATCGTACAGGCAAGCAGATAGCAGTCCTCGGTAAGTTCTATGCAAAGCTTATTAAGGAAACTGTGGGCGAGGACTTTGACTGTATGTTCGGCCCTGCTTATAAGGGTATCCCTCTTGCATCAGGTGCGGCGGCAGCCTTGTATAATGAATTTGATATTGACAAGCCTTATTTCTTTAATCGTAAGGAGGAGAAGGACCACGGCGAGGGCGGCTCAATAGTTGGTTATAAACCTAAAGACGGTGACAAAGTAATAATAATAGAGGACGTTATCACTGCAGGAACAGCTATCCGTGAAACTATGCCTGTTCTTCAGTCAGCGGCAAAGGTAAGCGTTAAGGATATGTTTATATCCGTAAACCGCTGTGAAGTCGGGACAACTCCTGGTAAAACAGCAATTATGGAGGTCGGTGAGGATTACGGAATAAATGTTCACGCAATCGTTACAGTTGCCGATATTTATGAGTACTTAAAGGCTTCGGGAGAATATGACGAAATGATTCCGAAAATGGAAGAATATATGGGAAAATATTGTATTCTATAATATCAGAAAGGATTTGATTTTATGAGATTTAAAAAGACATTTGCCGCAGTTCTTGCGACATTTGGTGTAATGGCATTTTCCTGCGGTATAGCCAATGCGGAAAATGATGTTGTTACAGTATCGGTTGATAATTCGGTGGTTGAATTTGAGGATCAGACACCCGTTATAATAGAGGGACATACTCTTGTTCCCATACGTGCCGTATTTGAAAAGGCAGGCGCCCAGGTAAGCTGGGACCAGCCAAGCCAGACGGCAACAATATCAAAGTCAGGCTATGTTGTTACAATAAAATATGGCGAAAGCGTAATGTATAAAAACGGTACGCCCATCGCTCTTGAACAGCCGGCTGATGTTATAAACAACCGTACAATGATTCCTGTCCGTGCAATAGCTGAGGCAATGGATTTTGCGGTTACCTGGGACGGACACCACAGTCTTATACTTGTATCTACAACAGGTAAGCCATATCGTGCCTTTGCGTTTTTAAAGACAGGCTTCAGAACCCTTGAGGATCAGGCAGAATTCTATTCAAATGGCTCGGCATTGCAGGATATAGATCTTGACGGTGACGGAGTTAAAGAATCTGTTTCATTCTCAAGCTCCAACGATGTTCTTTCAAATCCGACACCGGTCCTTGAAATAAACGGCATTGACTATACTGCCGGCTTAGGCTCAATAATGAGTGCATATTCAATGGCAGTTGTTGATATTGACGGAACAGACAACAAAAAGGAAATTGTAATTACTGAAAACGGCGATACTTTAACCGCAAGATTTTACAGATACGAAAATGGTATCTTTAAAATTCTTCAAAAGGATAATACACCCTCAACTGTATCATACGCATCAAAGCTTTTGCTTAGCGGGACGGGATATATTATATCCGACCTTACAGGTGTGTGTTTTACCGATATTATGGTTACAGGCTGTGTGTACCGACTTGATGATGACAGTGTAGGACTATACAGAATGAGTAAGATTGAGTCTATTTTTGGACGTAATCTTTATAATACATATTCTGACAGTATGCTATATAACATAATCTACACAAGAAGCTATCAGGCAGGAACATACCGTGATATGACGGATGTGGGCGTTATAAACGCAACTGATATTTCACAGTTTAAATTGATTGATGGTTACAGAGATGAAAATGATCCGAAATATATAGAGCTTTATATTGAACTGCCAAACGGAGAAAAAGCCGTAATAACACCGTACCAGACCTAAAAAAACAGGCTTATTATTAATAGCTATGGGAGTGATGGATTTGAAGAAAGAGTACAAAAGCATATTTGTTCTATGCTTTATGGTATTCGCTGTCTTTTTCGCAATGTGGACATTTACGGGGAAGTGGTTTTGGATAAATCAGCCTTATAACTCGTACATTCTCCAGGCACAGGCTTGGAAAAACGGAAGTCTGTCCCTTGCTGAAAATTACTCCCACCTTGAAATAGCAGTTTTTAACGGCAAGTATTATATCAGCTTTCCGCCATTCCCCTCGTATGTAATGTTTCCGTTTGTACTTTTGGGACTTAACAACTGCGATGGATTTATTGGCTTTGTATCTGCCTTATTAGGAGCAGTATATGCCTTTAAAATATGTAAGCACTTTTGTGATGATGACAACCGTGCAATATTGTTTTCACTGCTTTTAACCATTGGTTCAAACTGGCTATTTACAGCTCACGTTTCATGGGTGTGGTTTATTGCGCAGAATATGGCGTTTTCACTATCACTTATGGCGATATATTACGCTCTTAAGAAGCGGAGCGTATCCCTTGTAATGTGGGCGTGTGCCGTAGGGTGCAGGCCGCTCCAGGTATTGTATCTGCCCCTTATTCTGTATCTCTTATATAACAGGGATTTATCACTTGCCAAGAATTTAAAAGCACATTGGAAAGGGATAGTCATAACTGCCGTGATAGCTCTTTCATATATGATATTGAATTATGCACGGTTTAAAAACCCCCTTGAATTTGGGCACAACTACCTTCCGGAGTTTACCCAGTCGGAAAACGGACAGTTTTCGCTTTCCTATATGGCAGAAAATCTGAAATCACTTGTACGCTTGCCGGAAATATCCTATACATCGCCTTGGATATATCAGGCGTTCAACGGCACGAATATTTTTATAGTAAGTCCGATTTTTGTTGCGTATATTATATATACAGTATATGGGTTTATAAAAAAGCCCGAAAAAAGACATATTCTTGCTGTTATTTTTGTAACGGTTCTGATACAGCTTATGTGTATCACTGCACATAAGACAATGGGAGGCTCTCAGTTCGGCAATAGGTACACTAACGATATTTTACCTCTTGCATTTTTGAGTATTTGTCTTGCATTGCCCAAAGATACGGAGTATGACAAGCTTAACGCAGTTCTCTTTATGTTCGGCTTTGCCGTAAACGTTATTGGCACAGTGCTGTATTATATATAATTATATGAAGCACATTAAACTATGAGAAAATAGTTGAAATGTAAATGCTTGTGCATTTACGGATTATATGGAGGTGATTAAAATACTAAAACGTATTTTTTGCATAATTACCGCAATAATGATAATAACACCGTCTGTTTTTGCCTATGATGTTGTGAACCTGCCCCAAAGTATGACCTTTGCTGAAGCAACGGGTATATATAGCAGCAGTGAAATAGCATCCGCAAGTATATGTGATATTGACGGCAATGAGTATAAAAATCTGACTTCCGCCCAGACGGAGGAGTTTTATAATACCGCAAGGAATATAACCTTGTGGCGGAAAATAAACCCGACTCCTTTTCGAGGAGTGTGTGTGAATTTCACGTTGAAGGACGGAAGTGCTATAAGCTACTATTACGGTGCAGGAGTCCAGATAGGCACTTATGGCGACAGTAACTTTATCTGTTATATGCCCTCTGCTGAGAATTTGCAGGCGCTTACGTATCTTATGTCGGAGTTTTACGATTCCGATTACGGAGTTTACGGCGGTACTGTAAATAATGTCGCACTGAACAATGATTTTTTAAAGCTTCCTAATGCCGAATGGGCAAGAATCACAGTCACCGAGGCTGCGGCAAAGTCCCTTGTTCCTTATGATTTTACTGATAAATATGAAAAGAATATAACACGTGAGGAAATGGCGATACTTATCGAGAATTTTATTGTCGTAACAGGTAGCTATGCTAATATGGACGAATATATGAAGGCTACCGGTACGGTATATCTTGAGGGAAGCTTTGCGGATTGTGTTGGACGTGACAGTGCAATAGACTGCTTGTATGCTTTAGATATACTAAGCGGAGTAGACGGGATAAACTTTAACCCTGATGGTACAATAACACGCCAGGAGGCGGCGGCTATAATGGCACGTGCGGCAAAGCTGTTTATGTATGTGGGCACGAATTATTCTCAAAAGACTGCTGACTGGGGGCAGGTTGATTCCTGGGCAAGCTTTTATATAAGATGGTGTATCGATAAGGGTCTTTTTGTCCTTGACGATGCAAAGAAGGTATATCCAAAAAATAATATGACAGTTGAGCAGGCTATAACCGTTCTTTCAAGACTATATGATTTTGCAACATACTGGGAGAGTTGACAATGCAGAGGGGCAGTAAAAAAGCGTAGCTTTCTTTACGGTCCCTTCTCTTGAATTTAATAAGAAAGGAATTACAACTTGGAAATAGGCAATTTCAAAATAGAGAACCCTGTATTTTTAGCACCTATGGCAGGAATTACGGATAA
>CAKSGP010000146.1 GCA_934454745.1 uncultured Clostridia bacterium | reverse complement strand
ATTGAAATGAGGCACAATCTATGGCAAAAAATAAGCAAACCGTAACAAACGCAATGCGCATATTAAAAGCGGCAAAAATAGATTTCAAAGAAATTGAATATGAAACAGACGAGGTAGGCTCATCGTTTGGTGAGAAAATAGCGGAGCTTACAGGAATTTCACCGGATATCTCCCTTAAAACACTTGTGGCAAGAGGAGATAAGACAGGAATCATTGTTGCTTGTATTCCTGTTAAAAGCGAGATTGATTTAAAAAAGCTTGCTAAGGTATCGGGGAATAAAAGGACAGAGCTTATTCACGTTAAGGAGTTACTTGATTTAACAGGTTATGTAAGAGGCGGTGTATCGCCCATAGGTATGAAAAAGCAATATCCCACATACGTTGAGGAAATTGCAAAGGAATATACAGAAATAGCCGTAAGTGGCGGCAGATGCGGAGTAACGCTTTTAATGTCCCCAAAGGATTTAAAAAAAGTGACAAATTGCAATTTTGCGGATTTAGTATAGGAGTAAAGATATGAGTATATTTAAAGCGGCAGATATTTTGTTGCCGAACAAGGTTGATTTTTCAAAATGGAGCGTAGTTGCCTGCGATCAGTATTCATCAGAGCCACAATATTGGCAAAAGGTGGAAGAGATTTCTAAGGACAGTCCAAGCACCTTAAATATTATCTATCCTGAAGCATATCTATCTGAAAAAGATGGGGATAAGCGAATAGAGAATATTAACCGTACAATGGAGGATTATCTTAAAGAGGGTATATTTAACGAGTATCGTGATAGCCTTATTTATGTTGAGCGGACGCAGCATAACGGGAAAATACGTTGTGGTATAATCGGTTGTATCGACCTTGAAGCTTATGATTATCAAAAAGGTTCACAGTCGCCTGTACGTGCAACTGAAGGAACAATAATCTCACGGATACCCCCAAGACAGCGTATCCGCCGTAATGCACCCCTTGAATTGCCACACATACTTATGCTTGCAGATGACAGAAAGAAAGAAATAGTAGAGTCTCTTGCAAAAATTAAAGACAGCTTTACTTGTTTGTATGATTTTGAGCTTATGCAAGGCGGGGGACATATAAAAGGTTGGTTGCTTGATGATAAAACCAAGGCTGATACATTAAAAAAGATTGAAAAGCTTGAAGATAAAAAGGAATTTGAAAAAAAATACGCAGTGACCGATAAGGACGTTCTTGCTATTGCAGTCGGTGATGGTAACCATTCTTTAGCAACAGCAAAAGCCTGTTGGGAGGAAATAAAGAAAACATTATCGGAGAACGAGCGTGAAAACCACCCTGCACGTTATGCTTTAGCCGAGCTTGAAAACCTTCATGATGAGGCACTTGAATTTGAGCCTATCCATAGAGTTATCGTTAACGTTGATCCTAAAAAGGTTATAGAGGCAATGTATGAATACTATCCCCAAATGAGTGAGGTTGACAATGGGGGACAAAAAATTCTGATAACGTATCAGGGTACTCAAAAGACCGTTTATATAAAAGATGCACCGGCGAATCTTCCTGTGGGAACGTTCCAGCAGTTTATGGATAAGTATTTATCTGAAAACGGAGGTGAGATTGATTATATCCACGGTGCTGATGTTGTAAGAAATCTTACAGCACCTGAGGGAACTATCGGGTTTATATTTGATGCTATGGAGAAAAACGACTTGTTTACTACCGTTATAAAAGACGGAGCATTGCCGAGAAAGACATTCTCTATGGGCGAGGCCTGCGATAAGAGATTTTACCTTGAAGCAAAAAAGATTAAATAAAATTGGCAATTTTACCAATGAAAAATTGTCTTGCAAAACAATCCTGTATATGCTATAATTGAACATATACAATATTGAAAAGGATAAAAACATATGAATCAAAGAGAAAAATTTTCATCACGTCTGGGATTTATTTTAATTTCTGCAGGCTGTGCAATCGGACTCGGTAATGTTTACCGTTTCCCAATTATGACAGGTGCATACGGCGGTGCCTTGTTTGTAATCACATATATAGCATTTTTGTTGCTTTTAGGACTCCCTGCTATGACAATGGAACTTGCAGTAGGCAGGGCCAGTCAAAAAAGTATAGCGGCGTCCTTTGACGTTCTTGAAAGACCCGGTCAAAAATGGCATTGGCTTAAATATTTAGGTATTGCAGGAAACTATCTTTTAATGATGTTCTATACGGTAATATCAGGCTGGATGTTTGTATATTTTCTAAAGTACGCAAACGGCTCCATTCTTGCTTATAAAACGGCAGAGGAGCTTGGGGCGGTGTTTGGCACAATAGTATCACGCCCGGGACTGTTAACCGCTTCAACATTTTCTGTAATAGTTATTTGCTTTGGAATATGTTCTTTAGGACTTCAAAAAGGTGTCGAGAGAATAACAAAGGTGATGATGATAGCACTGCTCGCACTTATGGTCGGTATTGCAATTTATTGCTGTACTCTTGATAATGCGGCAGAGGGCTTGAAGTTCTACTTGATACCAAGCCTTGAGGCGGTTAAAGAACATGGTCTTTGGGAGGTCATATCAGGTGCAATGGGACAGGCTTTCTTCACGTTGAGCATCGGAATTGGCTCAATTGCCATATTCGGAAGCTATATCAGTAAGGACAGACGATTAACCGGTGAGGCTATAAACATTATGGCACTTGATACTGGCGTTGCAATTGTGTCAGGACTTATAATATTCCCTGCATGCTTTACCTACAATAACGGCGTAACGGCTGATGCTGCATCAGTTGGTGCAGGTTTCTTGTTTACAACCCTTTCAAGTATCTTTAATGCAATGCCTGGCGGCAGAATTATAGGTATGCTGTTCTTTGTATTTATGTCCTTTGCAGCACTTTCAACGGTTATTGCCGTATTTGAAAATATAATGTCGTTCTGGCTTGACCTTACAAAGCTGAGCCGTAAAAAGGTTGCGATTATAAATATACTTCTTATGATGGCTCTGTCAATGCCTGCAATTCTCGGCTTAAGCGTATGGGATAATATTTCAATTGCAGGCAAGGGAATAATGGATATTGAGGACTACGCAGTTTCAAATATTCTGCTCCCGGTAGGAAGCTTGTTCTATGTGCTGTTCTGTACAACACGATACGGCTGGGGCTGGGATAAATACTTTGCCGAGGTTAATGAGGGTAAGGGAATAAAACTTCCCAAGTATTTAAAGCCGTATTTTAAATACGTATTGCCGATTATAATTGTAGCTGTGCTTGTAATGTCGGCATTTTAACAAAGGATAATTTTAAGGCGGCGGTTTTATGCAGATGTTTTCAACATTAGCGTTTCTGTTTTGTGTCGGTTCCGTATTCGGTTGGGGTATGGAGTTGGTATTCCGCAAATTCTTTTCGGATGCAAATCCCGAACACAAATGGATAAATCCGGGATTTTGTATGGGCCCGTATCTGCCTATATACGGATGCGGTCTGTGTATTCTCTACCTGATAGCAAGCATTGAGGGCGGAGTGAGCATAGAAAACGGATTTATAAGAAAAGGCGTGCTTTTTCTGTCAATGGCAGTTTCCATGACTGCTATTGAGTACATAGCAGGTATTATAATTTTAAAAAGCAGTAACGTGCGATTATGGGATTACAGCGAGGAATGGGGAAACCTGCAGGGTATTATATGTCCGAAGTTCTCTGTTATATGGGGCATATTGGGTGCAATTTACTATTTTGCAATTCATCCCTACATACTAAACGCCCTTACCTGGATTTACGAAAATTATATATTCCTGTTTTTTATCGGTATGTTTTTTGGCGTTTTTGTTGTTGATTTGGTACATTCTGCACAGCTTATCGAAAAACTTAAAAAGTATTCAAAGGAAAACGATGTTATATTGCGATATGAAACAATAAAGGCTACAATTAAAAAGCATCACAAGAAAACAAAGCAGAAGTATAACTTCTTCTTGCCCTTTAAATCGGATAAACCTATCTCCGAGTTTTTAAAGGAACAGCTTGACACCTTTGAGATACATAAATCGAAAAGGAAAAAGAATAAATAATGTTTAATATTTTATTAAAAACATATAAATATAAATAAGGAGGACAAAACTATGAAAAAGTATGTATGTGACATTTGCGGTTGGGAGTACGACGAGGAGGTCGGCGCACCGGATATGGGTATCGCTCCCGGAACTAAATTCGAGGACTTGCCGGCAGATTTTGTATGCCCCCTATGCGGAGCAGATAAAGATTCATTCTCGGAAATGTAATTAAATAGGGTGTTGCTTAACGCAACACCCTATTTAATTACATAAACATACATAGTATAATTGGTACAAATATTGCCGGAACAAAGTTCATAAGCTTGATTTTTGTTATGCCCAGCATATTAAG
>CAKSGP010000145.1 GCA_934454745.1 uncultured Clostridia bacterium | reverse complement strand
TTATGATGTTGCACAGCATGATAATTTTTATTATATGGTTATGGAGCTGGTAAATGGTAAAACATTAAAGGAATACATAAAAAAGCATCCGCGTCTGCCCTGGCAGGAGGCGTGTAATTACGCTATACAAATCGGACAAGGCATACAGGCTGCTCACGAACGCAACATCATTCACCGTGATATTAAACCGCAGAACATTATAATGGATTCAAGCGGGACCTTGAAGGTTACAGACTTTGGTTTAGCAAAGGCAGTAGAAGGAGATAAGTCGATTGTCGGCGGAACGGCTATGGGCAGTGTTCATTATATATCTCCTGAACAGGCAAGGGGCGGCTTTACGGATTTCCGTTCAGATATATATTCTCTCGGTGTAGTATTATATGAAATGCTTGCCGGCAGAGTACCCTTTGACGGTGATAATCCTACTTCTATTGCGCTTATGCATATTGAGGAGGAAGCAATAAATGTAAAGTGTGTAAATATGGATGTTCCGTCAGACCTTGCATATGTTACTATGAAGGCGATGAACCATGAGCCTGGAAAACGCTATCAGTGTATACAGGACTTATTAGAGGATTTACGTGCAGTTTTGGCAGATGAGAATTTACCCTCAAAAGAAAAAGAACGTATGATTATGAGCGATTTTGATATTGAGCGTGAGTCTGCTGAAAATGCGGAAAAGAAAGCAAATGAGCGTGAAATACGCCTAAGAGAAAAGGGCAGAGAGAAAATACAGAAAAAGAAGGCTGAACGCAATGCAATATTGCTTGCATTTGCTACGGCGGCGGCAATTGTTTTGATAATTGTCGGAATAGTAATGCTCGTTGCAAATCCGTTTTCAAAAACTGTTCCGTATCTTGTGTCTATGCACATAGATGAGGCACAGACAGAGGCACAGCATCACGGATATGATGTTGAACTTGAATACACATATTCAGACACCGTTGCCAAGGATACTGTAATTGCCCAATTCCCTGAAGCAGGTTCAGAGCTTGATAAACACGAAAAAATCAAATTGTCAGTTTCTATGGGTGCAACAGGCGGAAAAATTGAAGTACCTGATGTCAGGGACTGGTCATTAGAAAAGGCAAAATCGGAGATTGAGGCATTAACACTTATTTGTGATGTAGAATTTATTGAAAGTGACAAGGAGCCGGGCACGGTAGTACGTCAGTCACCTGCTAAAGGAACACATATGAATCCTGCCGGTAAGGTAAAACTTTATGTAAGTTCGGGACAGACAGAAACAGTAGAGAAAACTCAAGAACCTACAATAGAGCCGACAAAAGAGCCTAAACCCACTGAAAATGTGTCAAATGCAAATACAAACACTCCATCATCAAAAATGTATTCAGTAAAAATTCCTGATGATGCAGGTGAAAATGTTCACGTTAAAATTGTTGCAAACGGAAATGTGCTCCACGACAGTACACACTCAAAGAGTGTAGGAAAAGTTGTTCAGGAAATATCCGGAACGGGAACTGTCAAGGTTCAGACGTATATAGACGGAGTTTTGGTGAACGAGGAAAACCTTAAATTTTAATGGATATGCAAGGAAAAATATATAAGGGCATCGGCGGTTTCTATTATGTTGCCGCCGAGAATAACAAAATAATTGAATGTAAGGCACGAGGCAAATTCAGGAAAGAACACATAGTACCTATGATAGGCGATAATGTGGAAATTGAGGTAAAAAACGGAAAAGGCTATATTACCGAAATTTTTGAGCGTAAAAACCGACTTATAAGACCTGCTGTGGCAAACATAGATTTAATTGTTGTGGTTGTTGCGACAAAAGATCCTGATCCTGCGGCATTTGTGACAGATAAAATGCTTGTAAATGCTGAAATAAATGGTATAGATGCAGTTGTTTGCATTAATAAAACGGATTTAGCAGTTTGCGAAGAACTCAAAAACACATATGAGCTTGCAGGATATAAAACCATATGTGTATCTGCTGTAAAAGAGGATGGACTTCGTGAGCTTTTTGACATCATAAGCGGAAAAACTGCGGCTTTTGCGGGAGTAAGCGGTGTAGGTAAATCTACTATCCTTTCTCACATAACCGGAGTAGATTTACAAACCGGTAAGGTTTCTGACAAAATAAGCAGAGGAAAACACACAACAAGACACGTAGAACTATTTAAGCTCAAAGGCGGCGGATATGTCCTTGACACACCAGGATTTTCCTCTGTGGAAACGGAGGAAATAACGGCTGAGGAGCTTGATCTATGTTTTCCCGAAATACACAGAGTAGCATCGGAATGCAGGTTCAGAGGCTGTGCACATTTAGAAGAGCCTGATTGTGCTGTTAAAGAAAATGTAGCAAAGGGCGTAATCCCTATATCACGTTATGAATCCTATAAAGAATTATATGAGATACAGCGAGGTAAGAAACAATGGAAATAATTTTATCACCGTCACTTTTGGCGGCAGATTTCGGAAAGCTTGCACAACAAATACAGGAAGCCGAAAAAGCAGGTGCAAAATATTTGCATCTTGATGTAATGGACGGTATATTTGTGCCTAACATAAGCTTTGGGTTGCCTGTTATTGAAGCGTTGCGGAAATATTCAGATATAGTGTTTGATGTACATCTTATGATAACAGAGCCTGAGAGATATATTAAAAAGTTTATAGATGCGGGTGCTGATATTGTAACCTTTCACGCTGAAGCCACAAAAAAGATTTATGAATGTATTGAGACTATTCATAAACATAACAAAAAAGCAGGTCTTGCTATAAGCCCCAAAACACAGGCAGATGTGGTTTATCCGTATCTTGACAAGTTAGATATGATTTTATGTATGACTGTGGAGCCTGGATATGGGGGACAGAAATATATGGCGGAGATGGAGCCTAAAATTGCACAAATAAGGGCAAAAGCACCAAAGGATATGCCCATTGAGGTTGACGGCGGTATAGGTGTAAAAAATATAATGGCACCTATAAATGCCGGTGCTAACGTTATAGTTGCAGGAACGGCAGTATTTTGCGGTAATATTACCGAAAATGTCAGGGGGATTTTAAAAGAATGCGGGCAGTTATAATCGGTAACGGTGAAATCCGCGATTATAAATATATTAAATCAAAGCTAAGAGATGATGATTTTATAATATGTGCTGACGGAGGACTAAGACATATCAATAATCTCGGAATAAATGCGGATATTGCAATAGGAGATTTTGATTCTGCAGAGAAAAACGATTATATTAAAAATTATGTATATCCTCCCGAAAAGGATTTTACTGATGGTGAGCTTGCGGTTAATGATGCAATTGATAATGGATATAGCGAAATACTGCTTTTAGCTATGACAGGAAGTAGATTGGATCATACATTTACAAATATATTTCAGCTAACAAAAAGCGAGAATATATCCCTTATTGATGATGATAATGAGGTTCATATCATTAAGAATACATTAGAAATCAAGGGTATGAAGGGTGCTACACTCTCCATTATACCTGTATATAGAAATCTTGTAGGTGTAACTGCAACAGGGCTATATTATCCCCTTATAAACGAAACCTTGTATTTCGGACAAAGCAGGGGAAATAGCAATGTTATAACAGATGATATTTGTACAATTTCAGTAAGTGACGGAATTGGTATAGTATTTATAAACAACGGAGAATGAAATGATTTATTTGGATAATGCGGCTACAACAAAGCCGTCAGAAAAAGCGGCAGAGGCAATGATGATGGCGGTCTGTGAATTTGCAAATCCTTCATCACTTCACGGCGGCGGACTTCGTGCAGAAAAGCTAATAAGAACTGCTCGGGAAAATATAGCTCAGGTTCTTGGGGTAAATGAAAAAAACATATATTTTACATCGGGCGGAACAGAGGCAAATAATCTTGCCATTCTCGGAACGGCTGATGCTTTAAAAAGACGCGGAAGACGTGTAATTACAACAAAGATAGAGCATCCGTCCGTTCTTGAATCCTTTAAAAAGCTCGAAAGAGACGGATTTGATGTAGTGTACCTTGATGTTACAAGAGAGGGTATAGTAGACGTTAGTAAGCTATCAGATGAACTTACAGACGATACAATCCTCCTAAGCGTTATGCACGTAAATAATGAAACAGGTGTAATTCAGCCAATTTCTGAAATTTCAAAACTGATACGTGAAAAATCGCCTAATTGCGTATTCCATTGTGACTGTGTTCAGTCATTCGGAAAAATCCCTGTAAAGCCCGAAATTATGGATGTTGATATGGTAAGTATAAGCGCACATAAAATCCACGGATTTAAGGGGTGCGGTGCGTTATACACAAGAAACCGCAGAATTAATCCTATAATTTACGGCGGTGAACAGCAAAATGAATTACGTCCAGGTACTGAAAATGTTGGGGGCAT
>CAKSGP010000144.1 GCA_934454745.1 uncultured Clostridia bacterium | reverse complement strand
CTTGAGGGCAGAATAAACAGTGCACTTTCATCCTTTGAAATGCAGGTTTTACTTTCACAGATTAACGGACATTCATATAAAGAAACGGCACAGATGTTAGATCGTGACGTTAAGGCTGTCGATAATGCAATGCAGCGAATTAAGAAAAAGCTTGAATCGGTTGTTGACGGCAAAGGAGAATAAAATTATGTTTACAGATAAGGTTATAACCTGTAAGGACTGCGGTAAGGAATTCATCTTTACTGCAGGTGAACAGGAGTTTTACAAAGAGAAAGGGTTTGAAAGCGACCCCCAACGATGTGTAGCTTGCAGAAAACGACGAAAAAACAGCACAAACGAGCGTGGCTCGGGTGTGTTGTATGAGGTTGTATGCTCAAAATGCGGCGAAATTGAAAAAATTCCGTTTGAGCCTCGGCACGACAGACCTGTATTCTGTTCTGCTTGCTATAAAAAACAAAAAGAGGTTAGGACGGTAAATAAATAGAGAAAGTGGGGTGCAAACCCATGCAATTTAAGCTAAACAAAAGGCTTATACCCATCGACAGTGCAAATGAAGTCGGTGAGGGCGAAATCTTAGTGGAAATAATGACTCTTGGTGAGTTTGATCAGGCACATAAAGGAACATATCATCATGAGCTTTTAATGGACTCAATGGATCATATCCAGTATTGTAAAGCGGAAATATTAAGAAGCTGTATAATAGGAACGGTGCTTATCCCTGATAAACAGGATTTGCTTGAAAAAGAGTTCGGATTTGGATTTTATATTCATAAAGGACATTTGCTGTTTATAGATGACAGCGAACGTATCCAGAAAATAGCATCACGTCTGCCGGAGATTAAGGTAGGGGAGAATACACTAGAAGCAAGATTTTTCCTTGAACTGTTGGAATTTTTTATAAATGACGATGTTTTGTATCTGCAAAGATACGAGGATATGCTTATATCTGTTGAGGAGGAACTGATAGAAAATGAAATTGAGGACTTCCATACAGATATGCTTCGATACAGACGTGAGATACTAATACTTAACAGTTATTATCAGCAGTTTACAGAGTTTATGCAGATGATAGGCGAGAACAAGAACGGAATGTTCAACGCTGAGGACTGCCGACTATTTAAGGTGGTAGCTAACCGTGCGGACAGGTTATACGATAACACGAAAATGCTTCGTGAATATACCGCGCAGCTCAGAGAACTTTATAAATCACAAATAGACATTGAGCAGAACAAGATTATGCGAACACTAACAGTCGTAACTACGATCTTTATGCCTTTGACGGTTATAGTTGGCTGGTACGGTATGAATTTCAAATATATGCCTGAGCTTGCGTCTAAATTCGGATATATAGGCGTGATTGCATTAAGTGCCATTGTGGTAATCGGTGAAATTTTGTTCTTTAAGAAAAAGAAATGGTTTGATTAAAATTTAAGTGGATATAAAAAAGTCATCCTAAAGGTTAATACTTGGGGATGACTTATTTTTTTGTTTATTTTTCTGAATTATCTTCTGATTCGTTGTTGCTTTCGGTAATCTCTTCAGTATCAGGAGCTTGTGTTGATGTATCCTCCACTGAAACATTATTCATATCATCTGTTTCAGAGTCGGCATTTTCCTCTGTTTGGGGTGTTGCGGTTTCTGCATATGCACTGTTATCGGTTACGGGATAAACCTCTACAAATCCGCCATAGAATATGTGCAGAGTGACCTCGCCCCATCTGTCAAGTGCAGAGTACTTGTAGAACTTTGCTTGAGGTGAGAAGTAGGGGGTTGGATAAGCATTTACAGAACTGAAATCATCTGTAATAAATGATGATGCGTTTTCCTGTGAAAAATCTTCGATTTGTCCGATAAGCTTCGAATCATATTTGTAATTGTTTGTAATATCGCAGTTGATCTCAACTGTACGCTCTTCATGCAGCCAGCCTACATCTGCACCGAAGGATTCGGAAACGACTCTTAAAGGAATGTATGAGCTTTCACCTATTATTGTAGGCTGTAAATCTGTTATATTAATCCGTGTATAGTTTGAGGAGTCAGTATTTTCGCCAATCCATTTAGTAAGCGTCCACACATTTGATCCGCTTTCATTAAATGTACGCATAAATTGTACAATTGTATCATTTTTCGTACAGGTAATTGATTGTGCGTTTAGTATATCACTCTTTTGGTACTGATCCCAATAAACATTAATTCCCATTTTGTCAAACACGCTTCTTAGCGGAACGTAGGTAGAATCATTAATAATTATCGGGGCAACTCCATTTTTAAATGTCATCTTTTCTCCGTTTAATACAACTGATACATCAGAGCTCATAGATGATGGGGGTGCTGTCTGCGTACCGCCTGAGGGAGTACCATATGGATTAAGTGTAAACTGCGGTTTCATTGTTCCGTCGAACAAATGCTGACGATCTGAATCGCAGGAGATTTTAACACACCAATCAGTGAGCGTTATACTCATAATACCGTTTGCAACAAATCTGCCGTCTGAATAGGAAACGGTAAATGGGACTTTGCCTTTATCATCAGACATTGTCCCCTCATAGCAGGTATATATAAGTTGCTGATTATTATTTTTTACAAATTTGAAATCAACTGTTATTGAATTGCTATCGCAAGTAAGTATATTCAGTTCACCATAATTAGAGGTTGTAGCACCTGCTGTCAGATATTTGCCTATAAAAGCACTGTTTATATATGTATCGGCAAATACAGTGGGTATCAGGGAAAATATTATTGCCAGTGAACTGATAAGTGAAAATATTCTCTTTTTCATATATAACGCTCCTTATATAGATTTAAAAGCAGAGTATAGCAAAAGCCATACCCTGCAAAGTTTGTAATTAAGCTGATTAAGCCTTGTTTACCGAACCGAAAAGTTCCATCTTTTCCTTAACGATTTCCTTGATTGCCTCAACTCCTGGAGCGAGAAGCTTTCTTGGGTCAAATCCCTTACCCTGAAGGTCTTTGCCCTCCTCGATATACTTTCTTGTAGCCTCCTGGAAGTAAAGCTGACACTCTGTATTAACGTTTATCTTTGCAACGCCAAGTGAAATTGCCTTTTTAATCATATCTGACGGAATGCCTGTGCCGCCGTGCAGAACAAGGGGCTTATCGCCTGTGAGCTCTTTGATTTTTGCAAGGGCGTCAAAATCAAGGCCCTTCCAGTTTTCAGGATATTTTCCGTGAATGTTACCGATGCCTGCTGCAAGGAAGTCAACACCAAGATCTGCAATCATTTTGCACTCGTTAGGGTCTGCAATTTCGCCTGCACCTATAACACCGTCTTCCTCACCCCCGATGGAGCCAACCTCTGCCTCGATTGAAAGACCGAGGTGATGAGCTGCGTGAACAAGCTCTGTTGTCTTTTCAATATTTTCGACAATGGGGAAATGTGAACCATCAAACATTATTGATGAGAAACCTGCTTTGATACAATCATAGCAGGCTTCATATGAACCATGGTCAAGATGAAGAGCAACGGGAACAGTGATGCCAAGAGAATCTACCATTGCCGATACCATTGCTGCAACTGTTTTAAAACCTGTCATATACTTTCCGGCACCCTCTGAAACACCGAGTATAACAGGTGAGTTATTCTCCTGTGCTGTAAGAAGTATAGCCTTTGTCCACTCTAAGTTATTGATGTTGAACTGACCTACTGCATAGTGGCCCTCAACTGCTTTGTTTAACATTTCAGCTGCTGAAACTAACATTATAATTTCCTCCTCGGGGATTATATTTATATAAAATCAAAATAAGATTTTCAAATTTATGTACCTATTTTAAGGCTTCTGGCATAATAAAATAAATACTGCTGTGCGATACCGCCCAAATCACCGAAGCGATCTTTTGCAAATTCTGAAATTTTGGGAATAGGCTGTTGCACATTGTCAAAATAGCAATATTCTATTATACGTTTAATCCATACATCAACAGGGAATGAATCAAACCTGTTAAGTGCAAAGAGCATTATGCAATCTGCGACCTTGTTACCAACACCGCTAAGCTTTAAAAGCTCCTTCTTTGCATTAGCTGACGGCATATCATATAGTGATAAAAGGTCAAAGTCACCATTTGCTACAACCTTTGCACAGTTTAGGATATACTTTGTGCGAAATCCTGCACGAATAACTCCAAGCTCGCTTTCGGATAAGGCGGCAAGGGTATTTGCATCGGGAAAGGAATAGTACACATTACCCTCATAGGTATGGGGTGTTCCGAAATTAGTGCAAAGAAGCTCTATTATTTTTTTGATTCGCGGAATATTATTGCTTGCTGATATTATAAATGAAATGGTTGTTTCCCATAAATCCTGCTTAAGAATACGTATGCCGTCACCGTATTTGACAGCTTCGCAC